>JBDSIH010000415.1:0-20408 GCA_039918055.1 Chthoniobacterales bacterium | reverse complement strand
CGCTGCGCTTTTCCTTATCGCCAATGACTGCGGGAGACGCGCAGATCATACGTAACATTCCCAGCTCGCGCATCAGATTTTCGCGCTGTGCAGGCGCCAGCGCGTGCGATTTTCCGGCTTTAAGTATCGAATGAACCACTCCCTCATGCTGTGAATACAATTCCCGCTGATAGCGCGTTAATGGAACGAAGTAAGTGCGCTCCGAGCGTTTCGGAATCTGCGAGGCCACTTCGACTCGGGAACGCCTCAATAAATACGGCTTCACCTTTTCCCGCAGGCGCTCGAGATTCTGAAAACCAGTTACGTGTCCCGTTGCATCGAAGGTATAGTAGTCGCGATTAAAGCGGAACAAGGGCCCCAGCACCGTGGGATCGACAAAACTCATAATCGAATAAATTTCATCCGGTGCCTCTCCAAGCTCTGTGCCCGTGAGGACAAACCCATAGCGACTTTCCAGTTGCTTGATTCGCATGGCCGTAGGCGAATGCCAGTCACGAATGCGCTGCGCTTCGTCGAGAATAATGATGTCCGGCTTTAAGATCGCATTGATCGCCTCGATGTCCGCAACCGCATCTTCAAATCTCAACACGGTAAAAAATGAACCGAGTCGATAATTTGCCAGACGCCGCTTGCTCACACCTTCCACAATCAATGGAGCAAGTCCTGCAAACTCCTTGATCTCCCCTTCCCACAGCGGGAATAGCGAAGATGAAGTAATAATCAGCACGCGCTGAACGCGATTTAACCGACGCAATAATAACGAGGCTCCAATGGCCTGCGCTGCACGATCAAGACCGAACTCATCCCCGATGACCGCGCGCTCCTGAAACGCGAGATGCAGCATTCCTTCACGCTGATAAGGATATAGCGGAACCAATGTTTCGCTCGAGGGAGCTTCTCCGCGCCGCACATTCGCCTCGTATTCACGCCGCACATCCAGACGTTCATGTTGCTGTTCGCGGCGCTCAATGGCTTCACGAAGTTCCAGCGAAATTCTCACCAGTGGTTCATGCGCTTTGCAGGCGCTCAAAAAAGCGGCACTAAGGGAGGCGTCAATGGCACCATCCACAGAAACCATGCGACGCATGGATGACGGAAGATGCTCAATGCCACGCTCTACAGCGAGCGATCCCGGTGCTTCGCCGGCAACGATATCAATGCGTGACGACGAACTTTCCAACGCGTTTTCATAGGCATCCGGTTCGTCCTGCTCGATCCTTTCAATCACGGCCTCCACATGCTTACAGGTACCCAGTTTATTGATGCGAAAATCCACACAGTTGCAAAAAACCTGTCTCCATGCCAGATCACGGATTTCTACTTCGTAGGTTTTTCCACTATCGGAAAGAACTTCAAAATTTGAAAAGACCGGATATGCCGGTTGCAGATTGCGAATATTGTATTTCGCCGACCGCGCCCGTTCGCGACGCCGTGCCACCTCATCCGCGTCGGATGTCCGCGCTGCTTTCAGAGGGGCTATCCGTTTCGAGGATCGGGCAGGCATCGCTGATTATTAGGCGCCCAACATCCAGGTCACTTTCCCGTCCGTAGGCTGGATGGCCGCGCAGGGATAATTCGATTTTCCACTAAAGACTTCTTCAAGAATTTCGTCCTTACCCACGCTGTTGACGAGGAAGCAGACGTGCCGTGCTGCATCGAGCAAGGGATAGGTGAAAGTGAGACGCCACATATTGAATTTCGGAACGAAGTTCGGCACGATAAGCCGTTCCTTCTCCTCAAGCGCCGGCGTGCCGGGGAAGAGCGATGCGGTATGTCCGTCCGGTCCCATTCCAAGAAGTAGAAGATCGTGACGGTAAATCGGATCACTCGTGTGTTCGCTCAGGAGCGCTTCGTATTCCCTTGCCGCATCCTGGGGGTCAATCTCCCCACGCATGCGCAGAATATTTCCTTCAGGAATTGGCGCACGGTCAAAAAGTGAAACCTTTGCCATCAGATAATTGCTCTCCGTGTTATCCGGCGGCACACAGCGTTCATCTCCAAAAGTGAAAAGAACCTTCGACCAGTCGAGATCCTTTTTTGCAAGCGCTTCGTAAACAGGTCGCGGCGTATTGCCTCCGCTAAGTGCGATACGAAAAACTCCGCGCGCTGCGATAGCATCGCGCGCCTCTTTTTCGATGAGGGCCACGCTGGCTTCGAGAAAATTACTGGTATGGATGATTTCTGGTTTCATATTTTTTACATCAGCCGTGATGGCATAAAGAATTCGAGAACTCCCGCATTGAAATTATTGGCAAGGTCGATTGCAGTCAGCGAGGCTTTGCGGACACAAATCTGGCTGGAGTTTTTCATCCCGCTTAAATGCGCTATGCATTCTCCGAAATCCGGTTCGTGCCCCACAAGCATCACCATGCCGAATTTCTGGTAACCACGAAGAAGATCAACACAGCTTTCCGGTGTCATACCGCAGGCTAGTGCGTTCTCCGTGATGATCTCCACATCACCGAGCTTTTTGGAAACGCCATGGGCGGTTTCCTGTGCGCGCACGAGAGGGCTCGCAAGAATAACGTCCGGCTTCAATCCGTTCCGGGCGCAGAATTTCCCTACTTTTTCGGACTGTTCCAGTCCCTTGGGCGTCAGCTTCCGATCGAAGTCCGATGAACGGGCATCTTCCGCATCCGCGTGGCGTAGGAAGAGCACCATCATGACATGACCATGCCTCCGTCAACTGCCAGCGTCTGGCCGGTGATATAGGCCGCCTCTTCACTGGCAAGAAACGCAACCGCTGCTGCGATATCATCCACTTTTCCAAGGCGCGCCAATGGCACCTGACCGAGAACGGCTTTTTTAAGCTCATCGGAGAGCACGGCCGTCATATCCGTATCGATAAATCCCGGAGCGACTGCATTTGTAGTGATGTTGCGGCTGGCAAATTCACGGGCAATGCTTTTTGTAAGACCAATAAGCCCCGCCTTGCTCGCCGCGTAGTTTGCCTGCCCGGCATTACCGATCAATCCAATGACGGAGGTGATATTAATGATTCTTCCGCCGCGCTGCTTCACCATCGGGCGAATGACCGCGCGGATAAAATTGAATGCGCCTTTGAGATTCGTGTTTAAAACAACATCCCAGTCTTCCGGTGACATACGCATGGAAAGATTATCCCGCGTCACGCCTGCATTATTTACGAGGATATCGACTTTCCCGAAGTCCTTGATGATTTGTTCGCCAAGCGCCTGCACGGCGTCAAAGTCTGCGACATCCACGGCATAGGACTTCGCGGTATCAGGATGTTCGGCATTGATGGCGTCCGTTGTCCGCTGCGAATTAGCTTCCGTCCGGCTGACCACGGCAACCTTTGCACCGCCGTTGGCAAAACGTTTTGCGATACCTTCGCCGATTCCTCTTCCCGCACCTGTGACAATGGCAACTTTTCCTGAAAAACTCATATTGGTAAGCGTCGCGATTTTGGCTCCGGTCACAAGACAATTTCCAGTGCTTTTAGCAAAAAAGCGCCGCGTTCTTACACCGCCTTGCGGGCGAGCAAACGAAGACGCTGCCACCACCAGGTGGTTTTACCCTCCTCTTCGCACAGCTGGAAGATATCCCGCGTTTTTTCGGAGGCGGATTTAATCAATGAATAAACTTCAGCCCGATTTTCCGCCGACGTATCCGCAACGGCAAAATAACGCTCAATATCCGCTTGCTGCATGGGATATAATTCCGCGAACAAAATCGAAAGTCCGGCATCGACTACCCACCCCATCCATTCCGAACGGGTGTAATTGCAGATATGACTGGGATCGCGCAATTTTTCCACGCGGTTGATCCAGTCCGCCGCCTCACGATCTTCATCCGGGCTGACAATATCAATAAGCAGAAAATGCCCGCCGGGTTTCAGCACTCTCGCTGCGGAATGGATAAATCCCTGCGGGTCGCTGAAGTGATGCGGTGCTACGCGACTGGTCACCAGATCAAAAACTCCATCGCCATAAGGCAGAGCTTCCGCCGTATGCTGTCGCAATTCGCCTTTAAGGCCTTCCTTGCTCAGCGTCGCATTCACATTATCGAGCATTTCCGCGGAGATGTCCGAAAAAGTCACCTGCACGCCGCGCCGTGCGAGAAAAAGCCCTGCGTGTCCGCCGCCGGTGGCAATATCGAGCGCCGTCATCTCGGGCGTGAGGACAATATTCTCCAGGCTCAACTCCACATCGGTCGTATTCGAAAGCGGATGCGTCTCGCCGTAATGTGCACTACGGCTGTCAAATTGCGTCTGCGAGGCCTGCTGTGAGGAATCGAGTTCCACTATGCCTGATCACCACTACCGTGACGTTTGCGCCATTCGGCCCGGTACTGGCCCATCAACTCGATAATGGCATTACGGATACGAAATATACGACGAAGCAGCGTTCCCAGCTGGCGACGGGTAATAAGATTTTTTGCGACAAGGCGGTGTCCGGATTCCATCGCATCATGCACGGCTTTTAATCCGCGTTTGAGATAAGCGATGGTCATTCCCAGCTCGACGCTGTCTTCATCACACAATGCGGCAGCGAGTTTCGCTCCGCAAACGGCAGAGCTCGTCGCGAGAAGAAGCGCGTCGGTATTGTCCTCGAAGGCGGGATTTTTCTTAAAGAGCTTGCTGATGTAATCATGAAGTTTCAGCGTCTCCTGATAAAGGGGCGTCTGCGCGAAAGTCTCAAAGGAACTATCGTCTTCCTCTTCATCGGCGTCTTCATCGAGATAGCGCTCCACTTCTTCTTCGAGTGAATCCGGCAGGGTGGAGGCCCAATCCGACCAACCCATTTCGCGAGCTATGATTTGATCGCGTTCGGGGTGATCCATATACTTGTCCAGCAGCCCCAGATACTTCTCTGTATTCTGGTCCTGTTGCCGAAGGAAGCGCTCCCACTCATACTCATCCCACGCGCCCTCAAAATCGGGATCAAATTCACTCATCTCTATTAATCAGTTAACGCAGGGTTAGGTAGACTGCAAATCTTTATGTTTAAGGTTCTGCAATCGGAGCTGTCCACAGGCAGCGTCAATGTCATGCCCTTTCTCACGCCGTATCGTGGCCTGAATACCCTGTTTCTCAAGAACCCGCAGGAAAGCGTCCTGTCTCGTAATCGAGGGCCGTTTCCACTGTAAACCTTCCACATCGTTATACGGGATCAAGTTAATTTTTGTGTGTAAAGCCCTCGCGTGTCGAACCAGCGCTTCGGCTTGGTCGAGTCCGTCGTTGATTTCTGAAATAAGGATGTATTCAAAAGTGATCTTCTGCTTTTTGCGGCTGGCAAAATATTCGCATGCATCCAGCAATTCCTGCACAGGATATTTTTTATTTATCGGCATGATGAGATTGCGAACTTCATCCGTCGCGCCATGCAGGGATATCGCAAGCCGGATCTGAAGCGGCTCATCCGCCAGCATACGAATCTGCGGAACAAGTCCGCTCGTGGAGACGGTGATGCGCCGGGCACCAATACCGATCCCCCACGGTGCATTAATAATACGGATCGCTTTGATCACATTATCAAAATTCGCAAGCGGTTCGCCCATGCCCATGAATACGAGATTATTGATCTTCTCTCCGGACAGGCGCTCGGCGGCCAGAATCTGCTCCACGATTTCTCCCGCATCCAGATTGCGTTTCCATCCATCAAGACCGCTCGCGCAGAATTTGCATCCGTATGCGCAGCCGACCTGGGTGGATACACAAAGCGTTCTGCGATCGGCCGGTTCGCCGTAAAGGGCGGGAGATGCCGGAATAAGAACGGACTCAATGCTCTGGCCGTCCTGAAGCTCGAAGAGAAATTTCTGCGTCGTATCTTTTGAACCCGTCGTTTTTACAGCCTCGTGACGCGTAATAAAAAATTCCTCGTCGAGTACTTTACGCAACGCTTCGGGAAGGTCAGTCATTTCCTCAAAGCGGTCCTTCCGCTTTTCGTAAAGCCACTTGAAAACCTGCTTGGCACGATAGGCGGGCTGCCCAAGCGATTGCATCGCTTCGGAAAACTCTTCCAGTTCCAACCCTTTAATCGGCCGTTTCATGAACGGAATCAATAAGCGGTGATGAGCATTCCCGCCACTGCTTTCTACAAGGCGCTTTAAATTCTATCTAGCTGAAGGAGTAGTTAACGCAACAGATTGATTTATTTTCGATTGACATCACAAGATGTTGTGTTGATATCACCGAAGCCTCCTTTTTTATCCACCATGCGTTGTCCAAAGTGTGCCTCACTCGAAGACAAAGTGATTGATTCGCGTTTGTCGAAAGACGGGACGAGCATTCGCCGCCGCCGGGAATGTCTTCTCTGCGAGAGCCGCTTTACGACGTATGAAGAATTGGAGCGGCTTGAGTTACGCGTCATTAAACGCGACGGACGCCACGAACCTTTCGATCGGCACAAGCTTCTCACAAGTTTTACCAAAGCCTGTGAAAAACGCCCCATCAGCATGGATGCCATGGAGCATGGGGTTGAAGGAATTATTCAAGATCTGGAAACCGCACAGGACCGGGAAATTTCCACCCGCATGCTTGGCGCCAAGGTCATGGAGAAACTTCACAGCATCGATCAGGTGGCCTACGTGCGCTACGCCTCGGTTTATCGGCAGTTTCAGGATATCGGAGAATTTATTGAAGAAATTCAATCTCTTGAACGTCGCGAAATAAAGTCCTCGTCTCAAACCGAACTCTTCAAGCCATGATTGCACTTAAAGACCACCTCCCCCTCGTCCAGTTTCCGGATGGAAAGCTCACAAACTTCGAATCCGGCTGGCTGATTCAGTCCCTGCTGCGTGCGGCCACCACTGCGGGCTATACAAAATGGTGGCTGGCAGAACATGTTGCCGCAAGCGTGGCAAACTACCTTGAAAAAGATGTGGAGGATCAGGTCGTCACCACCGGACGCCTGCAAAAAGCCGTGAAAAATGTGCTTCAGGCCATAGGGTATAATGATATTTCCACGCACTTCGTCCCCCAGCCTCCACCGGTTCGTATTTCCCTGAACGATCTCGCGCACGAAGCGGGCAATGGCTACGAACTTATTTTCTTCAATCTTCTGCGCGAGCGCCTGCGTGAAGCACTCGAATCTCCTGCCGAAGAAGTACAGTTGATGGAGTTGCAGGATTGCGTGAAAACATTGCGCTCCACCAAAACGTGGCAGCGCAGTTGCTCCGGCCTGCGCAGCGAGATCGTGACCTTCGTGCACAGCGAGCTCGAATCACTGCGCCGCGATAATATTTCCCTTCGTCTCACATGACGATCTTTGAAAAAATCATCGCCCGCGAAATTCCCGCGGACATTGTTCTGGAAACCGACGAGGCACTCGCTTTCCGGGACGTCAATCCGCAGGCTCCGGTTCATGTTCTGATTGTGCCAAAGAAGCTTATTCCCCGCATTGGCGAAGCCGTTGCGGACCACGCTTTGCTGCTTGGAAAATTACTGCTCGCCGCGCAACAGGTTGCGAAGAATGAAGGGCTTACTGATTCGGGATTTCGACTTGTGATTAATAATGGCCGCGATGGCGGAGAAACCGTTCCGCACCTGCATATTCATCTTCTCGGCGGGCGCCCTCTCCACTGGCCTCCCGGTTAGAACAATTTTTCAGGGGCTCCGGGCGCCATCTTTCATAAAGTCATGAAACCAACCGTCATCACCGTCTGTCTTCTCATCTGCTCCAATACGTTCATGACATTTGCCTGGTACGGGCATTTGAAAAACATGCACAACAAACCATGGCTTCTTGCCGCCTTGGTAAGCTGGGGACTGGCTTTCTTCGAATATATGTTTCAGGTACCCGCCAACCGGATCGGTTACACGACCATGAATCTTTCGCAGCTGAAAATTCTGCAGGAAGTCATTACGCTGACGATATTCGTCCCCTTCGCGTATTTCTACATGCAGCAACCGCTGCGGCTTAATTACCTGTGGGCAGGGTTATGTATTCTCGGCGCCGTCTTTTTTATTTTTAAAGACTGATTACGACAGCGCAATTTCTGTGCCGATGCCGGTATTAGTAAAGATTTCCAACAGAAGACCGTGCGGAACATGGCCGCCGATGAAATGGATTTTCTCCACGCCCTCCTTTAACGCCTGCGTGGCAGACTGCACCTTCGGTAGCATTCCTCCGGCGATGATCTTTTCCTCAATAAGATTTTCAATGTCTTCCACGGTAACGGAAGGAATCAACGATTCCTTCACGCTCGGATCACGCATGATGCCGCGAACATCGCTGACATAAATAAGCTTGGTCGCTTTCAGACTCGAAGCCAAAGCAGCAGCAGCAACATCCGCATTGATATTCAGCACAGTGCCACCCTCTTCCGCACCCAGAGGAGAAATAATCGGAACAATTTCTTTTTTCACCAGGGCCTGAATTTCATTTGTGGTAACGCGCGAAGCGGCTCCGACAAAACCAATATCCACCAACCCATCGTTGCCTGCATTCTGAGGCCCTAGCCGGGATGCGGTAAAAACAGATCTGCCGGAAATTCCCTGCGCCTTGCCGCCGAATCGGTTCAACGTCTCGACAATTTTTGGATTAATCTCCTTATCGAGCGTTTCTTCGACAATCTGAATGGACTGCGCATCCGTGACGCGTAATCCATTTACAAATTGCGCATGGATTCCCGCCGCACGCATTTTCGAAGTGATGGCTTTTCCGCCGCCGTGAACGACAACGGGATTAATCCCCACCGCTTCCAGAAAAACAATATCGCGAAGAAGACGTTCCACCTGGTTCTCCTCCTCCATCGCTGCGCCGCCATATTTAATGACAAACGTATGTCCACGAAACTGCTGAATATACGGTAACGCTTCGATGAGCGTCTCCACCCTGTTTTCCGGAGTAATATTAGCCATGTTATTCTCCGAGATTCAGACGGACGTATTCCTCAGTCAGGTCAGTAGTATAAACGCAATAGGAGCCGCGTCCGATGCGAAGATCAACCCGAACTTTAAATTCCGTGCGATCCGCGATCTTCTGCAGTTTTTTGAAAGGAGTCCTCGCCGCCATACCATGAACCGCCACCGGCAGATCATCGTAGTAAATGGCAACCCGTTCCTCTTTCATTTTAATCTCGGCATAGCCTACGGCGTCGATAATACGGCCCCAGTTTGGATCCCCTCCTGCCCAGGCGCATTTCACGAGCATTGAATTTGCAATAGCTTCTGCGGCCTTACGGGCTTCGAGTTCCGTTGCCGCTCCGCAGACTTCCAATTCGATAAAGCGGCTTACACCCTCGCCGTCTTTCACAATCATCTTGGCGAGCGTAAGCGCGACATGATTCAACGCTGTCTGAAAAATAGCGCGTTCCTTCGTATTAAAATTCGTCACACCCGAAGCGCCGTTCGCCAGAAGAAAAACGGTGTCATTCGTGCTCATGTCTCCGTCCACCGTAATGCGATTGAAGGATTGTCCCACGGCAATGCCCAAAAAGCGCTTTAGAAGCGGTTTGGAAACGCCCGCGTCCGTCGTGATTACGCACAGCATTGTCGCCATGTTCGGATCGATCATGCCCGCGCCTTTTGCGATACCACCGATGCGCACTTTCTTTCCGCGAATCTTAAATTCAACGGCAAATTCCTTCGGAAAAGTATCGCTTGTCATAATTGCCGCAGCAGCATTCTTGCTTTTGTCGCGCGCGGATTCCTTCGTCAGGTCAGGAATCGCTTTTGCAATTTTTGGCATCGGCAGTGGCACTCCAATTCTTCCTGTGGAACCGACAAGAAGGTGCTTTGCGTCAAGACCCAGCGCCTTTGCAGCCACCGCCGTCATCCGAAGGGCATCCCGCATACCACGTGCACCCGTGCAGGCGTTTGCGTTTCCGCTATTGAGAATTACACCGTAAGTATCGGCATTTTTTACGTGATCCATGGAGACGCGTACCGGCGCGGCCTTTACCTTATTTGTGGTAAACGTTGCCGCAGAGACTGCGGGAATCGCCGATAACACGAGCGCCATGTCATCGCGGGATTTATTTCCCTTCTTAATGCCCGCATAGCCTGCGGAGGCCATGAATTCTCTTGGAGCACAAATGCCTCCACCAACAACTCGAATCAGTCTTTTCATTTACAAATACAACGTTTTACAACAATGCCGTGGTCTCCTCAAATCCCGCCATGAGATTCATGCTCTGCACAGCCTGTCCACTTGCGCCCTTTACCAGATTATCAATTGCGCTGAACAAAATAACCCGTCCCGTGCGGACATCATGCCTTACGGCGATATCGCAATAATTAGTATTGGACACATTTTTGATATCCGGAAGTTCGCTTCCGACCCGGACGAAATGTTCGTTCGCATATGCCGCCTTCAGGGCTTCTTCAATTCTGCCCGCCGAGACTCCTGCAGCAGGTCTTACGTAAATCGTGCTGTGAATACCGCGGTTCAGAGGAATCAGATGCGGTGTGAAGGATATGATGATCTGCTGCTTCGCCGCCGCCGAAAGTTCCTGCTCAATCTCCGAAAGATGCCGGTGCTTTGGCGTGCCGTAAGCCCGTGTGCTTTCATTGCATTCCACAAAAAGAAACGGAATCTCCGCTTTCCGGCCAGCACCGCTGACCCCGCTCATGCTGGAAACTATAATCGAATCCGGCTCAATCAGCCCGGCCTTTAACAAAGGCACCAGCGGCAGAAGAATGCTGGTGGGATAGCATCCCGGAGATGCAACAAGCTTCGTCTTCTTCAGTTCTTCCCGATAAATTTCAGGAAGACCGTAGACGCTCTGGGGCAGAAGCTGCGGCGCAGGATGCTTCTCCCCGTAAAATTCCTCATACACTTCCGGTTTGTGGACCCGGAAGTCTGCACTGATATCAATGACCCGCTTACCGGCCTCTATTAATGGTGCAGCAAATTCCGCCGCCTTTCCATGTGGCAGTGCGAGAAAGAATACATCCGCTTTGCTGGAAACCAGCGCTTCGATGGAGGGCTCAATAAACTTCAGCTCGCCAAAATTCCCCCGCTTCACAAATCGGGGAAAAACCTGTGAAACAGTCTTCCCCACATGTTGCCGGGAAGTCAGGCAAACCACCTCTACCTGGGGATGCCGGGAAAGGATGGCGCAGAGTTCCTCACCTGAGTAACCACTCGCTCCCACGATGCCTATTTTCCATTTGTGCATGACTCCAAAAACGCTATCGCGATCCGTCTTTGAATGCAATCGCGCCAACGATCTTTTTATCCCTGTAAATCCTTCTTGAAAACCCCGGTGATCCAGCGCATCTTCCCTGCTCAATTCTTAACGGGCCGTAGCACAGCTTGGTAGTGCGCTTGAATGGGGTTCAAGAGGTCGCGAGTTCAAATCTCGCCGGCCCGACCATTTTGTAAAAAATGATCGGTATCCCCAATTGTAAACTATATGCATCCCGCATTGATCCATTTTATCCCGCGTTTTCGTGTAAGTGTTCTTGCGGTGCTAGGCGGGATCGTTGCCGATAACGGGTTGTCGTATCTGTTTACTATTATCTACGACATTTTTCTTTCCTCCACACTGGCTCTGCCGGATTCCACGCCCGAGGCATTTACAAAATATATTAATACGTCGCACCTCCTCCTGCTTAGTTACCTCATGGTGGGATTCTTAGGCACGTTCTGCGGCGCGTATTTGACCGCCACTCTGGCCAGAGAAGACAAAATCGCAAATGCGACCCTCGTAGGTGTTGCCGCATTGTTGCTGGGACTCTTCTTCTGGGGCGGAAATCCGACTTGGGTGGATATACTGGGTCTTATCCTCATTGTTCCCATTGCTGCTTTCGCGGGATTTTGCGCAAGGTGGATTGGCGGTACGCCTGAAGCTCCCGCATCCGCGGATAATCCCGAATAGCCGCTACGCGTCCTCTTTTTTATCCAGAAGATCCGGTCGACGCTTTCGGGTAAGCTCTTTTGCCTGCTCCTTGCGCCATGCGGCAATGGCGCCGTGATTTCCGGAAAGCAGAATTTCCGGCACCTTCCAGTCATTGAAAACTTCCGGGCGGGTGTAGTGCGGATGATCGAGAATCCCTCCATGAACGTCGAAAGAATCGCCAGGAGCAGACTCCGCATGGCCCAGCACGCCAGGAATCAGGCGAACGATGGCATCGACAAATACCACGGCGGCAATGGCGCCATTGGTCAAGACGTAGTCCCCAATCGATACTTCCTCATCGACCAGATTATCCGCCACGCGCTGATCGATGCCTTCATAATGTCCGCAAAGAATGATGAGATGCTTTTCCTTCGAATACTCCTGCGCCAGTTTCTGATCCAGACGGCGGCCCTGGGGTGACATCAGAATCACTTTACTTTCCGCAGATCGCAGTGCCTTCTCAGCTTCAAAAATCGGCTCTACTTTCATCACCATGCCCGGGCCACCGCCGTAGGGTGTATCATCGGTGAGCCTGTGTTTATCTTTTGCCCACAGGCGAAGATCGTGAGCTTTGAGTTCCGCAAGGCCCTGCGCCTGAGCTCGCTTAAGCATGCTTTCATTGAAAGCTCCCTCGCACAGTGCGGGAAAAATAGTCAGAACGTCGATTTTCATCAGATCCGGAAGCTTCGTCTTTTTAGCTTCCCGCTGAAAAGCGGAAAATCCATGGATTGAAGGACGAAAAGTTATTATCCTCCCTCCGGTGCCAAAAAAATCCAATCACCGCAAACCGTCAGGCCGCGCTCCAAAGCGCCCGCCGCGCAAGCGTCACCCATTTTTAAAGTTCTTTTTCAAGATGGGAATTTCCGTACTCGTGATCTGGCTTTTTGTCGGTTTTTTTTTATTACGCGTGGGCTTTAACCTTTAATCTCTCCGACCTTGTGGAGATGTCGGAGCGGTCGGTGATCCTTGACCGGAACGGCAAAGTCTACAGCCGCCTTGCGGGCGAAAACCGCATGCTGGTGCACTTCGACAAGGTTTCCAATTACTTCATCAATGCACTAATTACGCGTGAAGATACCCGCTTTTATTCACATATCGGCGTGGATCCCATAGGCATCGTACGCGCGATTGGGCGCAACCTGATAAGAGCGCATTTCAGCCAGGGCGCGAGTACGATCACTCAGCAGCTCGCGCGCAATAGCTTTCCGCTGGGAGGAAAAAATATCAACCGTAAGCTGCTTGAAGCCTTTCTTGCGTTCCGAATCGAAACGGAAATGACAAAGGAGCAAATCCTCGAATGCTACATGAACCGAATCTATTTTGGATCCGGCTACTATGGCATTGAGTCCGCCTCGCAGGCGTATTTTGGAAAACCGGCATCCCGTTTAAATCTCTCGGAAGCGGCTCTGATGGCCGGACTCATCCGTAGCCCAAGCCGATTTTCACCTTTCAATAATCTGGAGGCATCCATCAAACAACGGGACACCGTTTTGAAGCGCATGGTTGAAACAGAAATGATCACCCAGTCGCAACAGGAGGAAGCGTTAAAAACACCTGTCGTCCTGGCAAACGACCGGGCCAGCGCTCCGCAGGAAAACTGGGCCGTGGATGCCGTCTTGCGCGATCTGGAGCAGGTCGTTGACTCCTCGGAAATCGAAGACGGTGGGCTGCGCATTTATACGACGCTGGATGGTGACCTGCAAAGTTCCGCCGAGCGTGCCTTGGAAGCGCATTTGCGCCAAATCGAAAGTCGCCCCGGATTTCCCCATCCGCCAAAATCCAAATTTCCACAAAATACCGTTTTCACAGAATCCACGCCCTATCTCCAGGGCGCGCTCGTTGCCATTGATAATAATACCGGCGGCATTCGTGCTATTGTGGGCGGGCGTGACTACGGCCAGAGCAAGTTTCACCGTGCGCTGTTTGCCCGTCGACAGGCTGGTTCTTCCGTGAAGCCTTTTGTCTATACGATTGCCTTCGAAAAAGGTTTAAGGCCAGAAGACCTCATCAGTGATGCCGCTCTCAGTTCTGCAGATATTCCAGCCCGCTATGGAAAATATACGCCTTCCAATTCCGACGGCAAATTCGGAGGAAATCTACCCGCCGCCGAGGGATTAATTCATTCCAGAAATACCATGACTGTTCGAATCGGAATGCAGACCGGTATTGATACCGTCGCTAAGCGCCTTGAGCGTCTTGCACTCAACCCGGATGTGCCACGCTTTCCCGCGCTTTTTCTGGGATCGTTTGAAACTACTCTCAAAGACCTGACGGCATCCTACACCGTCTTTGCCAATCAAGGCGTAAAGCTTCAACCCTTCCTGATTGAAAAAATCGAAAGCTCATCCGGCCAGGTTCTTTATCAGGCCACACATGGAAAGCTTCCCATGTTTGACCCCATCGCCACCGCAAAGACATCCGCCATTATGGAAGAAGTGCTGATTCGCGGCACAGGTGCCAAGTCCTCTGACTATGGGCTGCGCAAACCCGCTGCGGGAAAGACCGGGACTACGAATCGCTCAATGGATGCCTGGTTTATCGGTTTTATTTCTTCGCTAACCTGCGGCGTCTGGGTCGGATTTGATCACCCGCAAACGATTATGCATGAAGGCTACGCTTCCGATCTCGCCTTGCCGATTTGGGTGGATTTCATGCAATCCGCCTCACCGGCGCGCTATCCCGCTGCAAAATTACATTGATTCCTGCCGCCTTCTGCCAATGCTATGCAAATGCGAATCGCTCTTGCAACCCAGGCCTCAAAATCCGGCGACATTATCCAGTTTTTCACAAAGGAAGAATCCAAACCGCGCGAACTTTCCGCTGCGGAGTTTGATGGAAACCGTTTTTCCACCGCACTTTTGCGCGATGGGAAAAACAGGATACTTTGCGTGGGTCTGGGAGATAAGAAAACAATCACAGCCGATACGCTGCGCAAGGCAAGCGGCGTCGCTTTCCGCTCACTGGAAAAAATCGGCTCCACGCGGGCGGCGATTGATTTAAAAAATTACGAATCCTACGCTCAGCAAATTACAGAGGGTGCATTGCGAGCGAGCTATCGCTATGAAGATTTCCTCCCTGAAAAAAGCCGACGAAAAACAAAAATCGAAACGCTTTCACTTATTGGTAACCAGAAGGGAAATGCGAAATTTAAAAAAATGATTCGCACTGGAGAGATTATCGGCAAAGCAATCAATGCGGCACGCACCATCGGCAATCAGCCTCCGAATGTGATTTCTCCGGCCACCCTTGCCACCGCTATCGTAAAAGAGATACGTGGCAAAGGATATCGCAGCCGGGTTTGGAACAAAAAGGCCCTGGAGCGGGATGGTTTTCGAGCCATTCTTGCTGTGGGCTCCGGCTCGGCAAACGACCCGCGCTTTATTACCCTGGAACCGCTTCGCAAAATTCGCTCTGCACCCACGGTCGCTATAGTGGGCAAAGCGATCTCTTTCGACAGCGGTGGTCTCTCTCTGAAACCCGCAGGAAGCATGGAAGATATGAAATTTGATAAGCTCGGGGGCTGCGCGGCACTGGGCATTGCGCTTGCCGTTGCAGAACTTGGTCTGCCGATTAATCTTCACGTTGCCATTCCAAGCGCGGAAAATACTCCCGGCGAAGGCGCATACCGTCCCGGCGATCTTCTACGCACGTGGGATGGACAGACTATCGAAGTTCTTAACACTGATGCCGAGGGACGCGTTGTTCTTGCCGATGCCCTCGCCTACGCCTGCAAAACATGGAAACCGGATATCGTTATCAATCTCGCCACACTCACCGGTGCATGCGTGGTAGCACTTGGCGAAGAACGCGCGGGACTTTTCACAAATGACGATGCCCTAGCACAGGGATTATCCAGTGCCGGAGATTCCAGCGGGGAACGGGTATGGCGACTTCCTCATGGAGAAGAATTTGATGCCGCAATTCGCAGTGATGTCGCCCTTGTCAAAAATACCGGCGGACGCTGGGGTGGTGCCAGCACGGCAGCCACATTTCTTTCGCACTGGATCACCGCACCGAAGTGGGCGCATCTGGATATTGCCGGCCCCGGTCATACCCCGAAGGGTAAGGCGTGGATAGAGGCCGGAGCTACCGGTTTCGGCGTTGGAGTGGTCGTGGATTACCTGCGATCGCTTAGCAGCTAGGATTCTATTTTTTAAGCGATTTGTTAACCCAGTCAATAAATCCCTTAGGCCCGCCTTCAAGATAACCTTCATGGCGGGCTATTTCCTTGCCATTGGAATCAACGAGAATCTGGGTAGGAAATCCTTCGACTGCAAATTTTGTCTGTAATTCATTATTCTGCTTCTTGACTGCGGAAGTCTGCGCTATGCCACGGGGGAAATCAGCCTCGAAAAGAACGAGATTCTTTTTTGCGAATTCCTGAAAAGCGGGCTGTGTAAATGTTTCCTTATCCAGCTTGATGCACCATCCGCACCAGTCTGATCCTGTAAAATCAATTAACACCGGGCGGTTTTCCTTTTTCGCCTGTGCGAGTGCGGCTGTATAATCGGTCAGCCAATTTCCTTTTGCCATGGCCGGAGAGACAATCATAGAAACCCCCGCTATTACGAGAAATGCAAATACCGTCACGCCGCACAACGAAAATTTCTTTTTCATAGTTTAGCTAATCTTCCAGAAGACCCTTGTATTTGCAAATGGAAGTTTATGTCCCGTCAATGCATTCTCTTTCAGAAAGTCGAAAAATTAGGCGAAATATCCTTTCCGATATCGCTGGTTTCCCCTTTGGCCAGGCGCAGCGCCGCCGCAAAAGCGATCATCGCCGCATTATCCGTACTAAGCCATGGCTCCGCAAAATGAAGCTCTATCCCCTCGTTCCTGCATGCCTCGGATAAACAGGACCGCAAACGGCGGTTGCAGCTTACTCCTCCGCTGACTGCCAGCCGAGAATGCCCAAAGTGACGTGCAGCAGCCAACGCCTTGTGGACAAGCACTTCCACAACGGCTTCCTGAAAAGATGCGCAAAGATCCTGCTGGGAAATATTTTTTTCTTTCTCGAGTAAATAACGCACCGCTGTTTTCAGGCCACTGAAACTAAATTGATAATCTCCCGAGTCCCTCATTCCGCGTGGCAATGAATAACGCGCAGGATTCCCTCCCTCAGCCATCTGATCGATAATGGGTCCGCCGGGATAACCGAGTCCGATCAGTTTCGCCACTTTGTCAAAAGCCTCCCCTGCGGCATCATCCAGCGTTCTGCCTGCAATGGTGTAATCTCCCACGCCTTTGACATTGACGAGAAGCGTATGACCGCCACTGACAATCAATGCCAGATGTGGCGGGATTTCCTTTTTCCCAAAAAACGGAGACAACAAATGTCCTTCCATATGATTGACCGCAAGAAATGGTTTTCCTGATGCCAGCGCAAGACCCTTCGCCAGGGCCGTGCCAATCATCAGCGCCGCCGCGAGACCGGGCCCGGTTGTTGCCGCAAAAGCATCCACGGACTTCAGATCAATTCCTGCTTTCTGCAGGGCCTCCTCGACCAATACCGGAGCGGCAAGCAAATGATTGCGCGATGCAACTTCCGGCACCACACCGCCAAAGCGTGCGTGCAGTTCCATCTGCGAAGAAACCAGCCCTGCAAGCAGATCTTGCCCGTTTCGCAGAATAGCCACGGCTGTTTCATCGCACGATGATTCAATCGCAAGAATGGTTTTCCCTTCGTCAACCTGCTCCATATCAACCAGAAAGCAGTCATTTCCATCAGAAGCAAAGTTTTTTCGTGTCCCCTACCCCCGGGAGTGTTACATTTTCCCCGATGGTGGACAGTCGCTCTGGTCATGAAAGTGATCGGAGAGGAAAGTCCGGACACCTCAAGGCAGCGTGCCGCATAGAATGTGCGGGGGCTTGCGGCGAAAGCTTCAAGTTACGGAAAGTGTCACAGAAAATAGACCGCCCGACTCGTCGAAAGGCGAATCGGGTAAGGGTGAAAAGGCGGGGTAAGAGCCCACCGTCCAGGCAGTAATGTCGGGAGCCTGAAAAACCCCACGCGGTGCAAGACAGAACAGAGGGATGGGCCGCCTGTCCGCTCTTCGCGAAAGCGAAGGAAAACCTCGGGTATTAGTCGCATCTGTTGTCCTGCGAAAGCAAGGCGATGGGCGGGTCCGCAAGGGCCTGAGAGAAATGACTGTCGGACGGGAGAAATCCCGCCGCACAAAATCCGGCTTATAATCATCGAAAAAAAGCGGGGGCTTCCGGCGACTGTCGGGAGCCCTCGTCTCTTTTCAGCCTGGTGCGTGAAAGGTTTATTTTTTGCTTACTTGTCTCTCAGCACGCTTACTTGCAATCTATAAAAATATGACATCACCTGCCACTACCACACCCGCCAAGGTCAAAAGTGAGAAAGTTCACAGGCACCATTTTCGCTTTCATCTTCCGCACATTCATCTGGGTTCCGTTTTTGGAGACGATTGGTTTGCATTAAAGGCCGAAGCCTTTGCACGATTCTTCGGCACGCCGACATTCCTGATAGCGCAAACCGGAATTGTCGCCATCTGGATATTCGTGAATATTTTTGGTTTTGCGCATTTTGATATCTATCCCTTCATTCTTCTGAATCTTGCGTTCAGCCTTCAGGCCGCGTATGCGGCACCACTGATCCTGCTCGCACAGACGAGACAGGCCGATCGCGACAAGGCTCATTCTGAAGCGGATGCGCAGCACCGCGAGGATCTTCATCTCGCCAGCGAGGAACGCCAGGCACTTGCAGTCATACAAACCAAGCAGCTCGTGGAGCTGGTGCAGCAAAATACAGAACTGACGAAGGTCACCAAAGAACTAACGCAAAGAATCGAATCACTCACCGCCGAATTGCACCGTCAGATTATGCAGGGAAAGCAGGGGTAGTTTAACTGCTGCTCAGTAAGCCGTAGACCGCCACGGCGTGGAATTTTCCATTCCTGCACACGTCATCAGCCAGCTCGCCTTCTTTTTTCATCCCGGCTTTTTCCATCACACGACCGGAAGCCGGATTGCCTGCCAAATAACGTGCGGTAATTTTGTGATAATTCAAAACGTTAAATCCGTAATGAATCATCCCCCTTACTGCTTCGGTGCAATATCCCTGATTCCAATACGGCACACCGATCCAATAACCGATCTCCGCTTTATGGTCGCGGGGAGAAGTGTTCAGTGCTATCGCGCCAATAAGAGCCCCATTTAAAAGTGTTATCGCCAGAGTCAGGCCATTGCCTTTTGCAAACTCCGTGGGATGCGTGATGATCCACTTCTCAGCCATACCTTCCTCGTAAGGATAAGGAATGTGTGCCGTCGTCTCTGAAATTTTAGGATTGCCGGCCAATTCCTTTACGCGTGCGCCGTCTGAAATCTCAAACGGGCGCAGAACGAGCCGTTCGGTCCGTAAAGTTGGCAGCTTCTGCCCGGCGATTAAAATGCCGTTACACCACACTAGCGCCGTGCGTTATATTGGTTATTACGATCAGCAACACGCAGATCCTGGCCACGATGGAGTAGGACGAAAGTATTGTTATCCCCGTATTTGGCCCACGGGCCATTGGGAACTTCACTGAATTCCACAAACTTCCAGTCGCAGACATCTTTTCCTGCAATGCCGAGATAGTCGCGAACCGCAGGTGAAACGTCTAACCCTGCAGCCTGGTTAAGATTCGGCTTCGGAACCTCTTTGCCAAAAACATACTGCCAATGATCCGTCCGGAAAGGACCACAATCTTCCCATTGGGCATAGCAGATACGATTTCCATGCCGGATGGCCAGCCAGCGGCCTTTCAGCACCGTTTTACCCTGCTGAACATAAGTCTGACGAAACCAGGGGATCACTTTTTTGGCCTCCGGCTTTGTGGTGCCGTGCGTCACATCATTATAAGGCAGCGCGATATAGAACGGGTTCTGTCTGGGGATAAGCCCCTTGGGTATATAATTGCTCCGCCGGGTGGGGTCCGGATTATCAAATCCTCCAAAACTACGATACCACTGGGCATCCCAGGAACTCTTATAGTTGGGCACTGGATTATTGGCGGTAGGGCGTTCTCCCACCCAGAATACCGTTGTCATGATATTGCGTTTCCAGGGATATTTAGAGAATCCCATCTTGTTGGCTGATGGGGTAAATACCTGTGGCTCCATCTTTTGAAGCTCCGTTTCACGGAGTTGTGTCGCATACTTTTGAAAGTCTGCATTCGTGGAATAAGGGGATTCAGCAAAAGCCGGCAGAACGTAGCCAACAATCGCTACGGCGGCTAAAAGAGTCGCTTTTGTCGTCATAGCAGTAATAGCCATAGAGTATACCCGTAATCGCTACCCCTGCAAGCTATAGCATCCATTTAAGGATGATGAATTACTATAAATCGCTTATTAAAAACAGCTTATCAATTACGCCGCATAAGGATTTCGTGATGAAATTTGGCATCATCCACCTCAGGATAATCCAACATATAATGGAGTCCTCGACTTTCCTTCCTGCTAATCGCCCCATCTACAATCAATGCGGCAACGGCAACCAGATTACGAAGTTCGAGTAAATCCGTGCTGAGTTTGAAGTTCCAGTAGAACTCCTGAATCTCGGTTTGCAGATTTCTCAAACGGGCGGCGGCACGCTGCAG
>JBDSIH010000414.1:0-5388 GCA_039918055.1 Chthoniobacterales bacterium | reverse complement strand
CCATCATGAATCGTTGTTTCGGAAATCATGACACTGCGCACAGAAAAATTAATGCCTGCCGCAAGGCCTGTTGTTGCCACGATCACCCGCAAGGCGCCCCGCTTTGCAAGCAGTTCAATCACACCCGCCCGCAGCAAATAGCTCAATCCGCTGTGGTGATACCCCACCCGCTTTTCAAGCAATGTCTGAAGGTCTTTTCCCAGCAGGGTCGAAAGCGTCGGATCCATCGTAAAAGGCGGATCAGGAGGAAGGCAGTCGGCTATTTTTTTTGCAATGCGTTCGGCCTCTGCACGACGCGGTGTAAAAATAAGGAGCGGAAACAAATCCGCACTGAGTGCACCCTGCGCAAGTTTTGTCCAGAAGCTCGCGACCCCATGATGTTGCTGCGCCGGCAGTGTTTCAAAGGGAACTTCATCGAGCGGCACAGGACGTTCCTTTTCCTGAATGACGTCCACATCGCGGCCCAGCCTATGCAACCATGCCGCAACATCCCCGGGGTTTTGCACGCTTCCGCTTAAAAGTAAAAGCTGTGTAAAATTATCGGCCAGCGCGAGGACTACTTCATAGTTAAGCCCCCGTCCTTCATCTGCCAGCATCTGATATTCATCCACGACAAGAAATGCGGGGCCACGTCCGCCAAGCATTCGTTCACGTTGTGTTTCCAGCGTGGCAACGACGACGGATGCGCTGGGCTCCTCCGAAATATCTCCAGTGGTAATCCCCACCTTCCAGCCACGCCGACGCCACTCCACCCACTTGTCATTTGCGAGGGCGCGCGTGGGAACGGTATAGACGGCCTGACCGTGTTTCGCGATATAACCGGATTCCACCAGCATCTCAAAAATGCGCGTCTTCCCCGCACCGGTTGGCGCGTCGACAATGACATCCCGCCCGTTCCTGAGCGCCGCTACCGCCTCCTGCTGCCACAAGTCCGGAATCTCAAGAGGAATTTGTAGCCCGGACATACCCTTACTATGCGCTAAAAACCGGCATCAATCGAGTGAAATGGAATTCCTTACTCCCGGATAGGGGTGAAGCGAAACGTCAGCAGCATTGCCGCTGCGAGAAAAAGACATCCGCCTGTAAGATAGAGTCCGAAATCCATATTTCCCGTTCTGGTAGCCACAAATCCGATCAATGTCGGGCTGACAAACCCGCCGAGATTTCCGAAGGAATTTATCAGCGCGATTCCCGCCGCTGCAGCTGCTCCGCTTAAGAGGGCAGCCGGAAGCGACCAGCTGATTGAAATCAACGCGATTACGCCTCCTGCGCCGAAACACAGCCCTATCAAATCCCCCCAGACATTTGTGCATAATCCACAAAATATAAATCCGCATCCGCCCATTACCGCTGCGGCGATTGCATGCCACTTCCGTTCCTGAGTCCGATCCGAAGAGTAACCAAATGCAAACATCAAAACCACAGCGGCAGCCCATGGTATCGCACTCAATAAGCCAATCTGAAGCGGCTCATTCCACCCGAATTCTTTCACAATGGAAGGAAGCCAGAATGCGACGCCATAAAGTCCCATCGCCTGCCAGAAATAAAGAATGCAGAATTTCCACACCATGGATGACCTGAGGCTTTGGTGGACCAGCGTCGGTGCCCCCTGCGCATTACGTTCCTGCTCCTCGGCAAACATAGTGGCTTCAAGCGTATTTTTCTCCTCATCACTCAGCCAATTTGCGGAGCGCGGCCGATCAGGCAAAGCAAAGAAAATCCAAACCGCCAGCAGGAAACAAGGGAGGCCCTCGATCAAAAACAGCCAGCGCCAATCCGCCAGCCCCCAATGCCCGTTAAAATATTCCATGATCCATCCCGAGAGCGGCCCGCCAAGAAGCCCCGCCACGGCAATAGCGGAAAGCAGCGCGGCCACAATGCGCACCCGCATGGCCGAGGGATACCACCACGTCAAATAAAGAATCATGCCGGGGAAAAACCCCGCTTCAGCGGCGCCTAATAAAAACCGCAATACCGTAAACTGCCAGGAAGCATGAATGAACGCCGTCAATGTGGTCAGAATTCCCCATGAAAAAACTATACGCGCAATCCACTTCCGTGCGCCAAAGCGGTATAGCGCAAGATTGCTTGGCACTTCGAAAATAAAGTAACCGATGAAAAACATTCCCGCCCCAAAACCGAAAGCGGCTTTGTTCATGTGCAGGCTTTCCCCCATCGAGAGATCGGCAAAGCCGACATTCACCCGATCAAGAAAGTTGAAAAAGTAACTAAGAAAGAGAATCGGCAGGAGGCGGAAACTGATTTTTCGATACGTCGCAGTCCTGGGAGGCATTATGGATTCTACCCCTTGCTGAGTTCCGTTACATGCGCAGTAACCGCGCTTGCGAGACCGCTCAGGCTGTAGCCGCCTTCCATCATTGAGACAATGCGTCCTCCACAATGCTTTGCGGCAAAATCCATAAGCAGGCGGGTCAGCGTGGCAAAATCCTCATCGGTAAGCTGAAATCCGCCAAGTGGATCATTAATGCGCGAGTCAAAGCCCGCAGAAATCAGAATCAATTCCGGTTTAAATTTCTCCAGCGCGGGAAGAAGGTCGTTTTTATAAACCTTGATAATCTCCTTACCACCGACACCGGATGGAAATGGGCGATTCATTGTAAAATATTTTCCCGCACCCTCGCCAGTTTCCTCGCGATGCCCCGTACCGGGATACCAGGGACTTTGATGCGTGCTGAAAAAGAACACCGAATTATCGGCATAAAAAATTTCCTGTGTTCCATTTCCATGATGGACATCCCAATCCACTATTGCCACACGGGATAGCCCGTGCTTGCACTGTGCGTACCGCGCGACAATGGCCACCGTGTTAAAAATACAAAATCCCATCGGGATTGAGGGTCGTGCGTGATGTCCCGGCGGGCGCACTGCACAAAAGGCATTCTCTATTTCTTTATTGATAACGGCATCAACGGCATTGAGCCCCGCACCCGCCGCCAGCATTGCCACCTCACCCGACTCGCTGCATATACTGACATCCCCACCCGCCAACTCGGATGCCCCGCTTTGGATCGTTTTCAAAACATCGGTGATGTAAGCGCGGTCATGGCAGGCGGCAATCTCGTCCTCTGTGGCAGTGCGTGAATCGATATTCTGTAATTCTTCCAGAATACCCGATTGGGTCAGCGCTTCCTTGATGGCATCGATCCGTTCCGGACATTCGGGATGGCCAAATGTCGTTTGATGGCGGGCAAACTCGGTAGAAATATAAATACCCGTGCGTTTAGGCATGCCTGGAACGCTACCACGGTGAGATTTATTATCAATAAGAGCGACGCAAAATCCTCGATGCTGCATTTGAATAGCAGCAGACTTGACCTCGTGGAAAGGTTGCTTTCTTATCTAGAGCTACCGAAAATTACTATGGCACTCAGCATTTCATCCAAAGCTCCCGATTTTACACTTTCCAGCAAAACCGCTGAGGGTCCAAAACTCTTCAAGCTCAGTGATAATTTTGGCAAAACCAACACGGTGCTCCTGTTCTTTCCCATGGCCTTCACCGGTGTCTGCACCGAAGAGCTTTGCAGTATTTCCTCTAATCTTTCTGAATACACCGGATTGGATGCGACCGTTTACGGCATCAGCGGCGACAGTCCTTTTGCACAGGAGGCATGGGCGCAAAAAGCAGGTATTACAATCACGCTACTCAGCGACTACGAACACACTGTGGCAAAGGCATACGATATTTCCTACGATAGCTTTCTTCCGCAGCTGAATCTCGGCATGGGTGGCGTCGCAAAGCGCTCCGCATTTATCATCGATAAAAATGGCGTCATCCAGTATTCCGAAAGTCACGACGATCTAAAGCAACTTCCCGATTTTACAGCCATCAAAGCCAAACTTGCTGAACTAAAATAACATTTTTTAAATTTGTAAATCATGAGCAACACCTTCGATACACTACGTTCCTTCGATGCCGGTGACGGCCGTAAAGGTCTCTTCTATTCCCTGCCCGCCCTTGCAGAAAAAAAGATCGGCAATATCAGCCGTCTTCCCATCAGCATCCGTATCGTCCTTGAATCCGTTCTCCGGAACTGCGACGGCAAAAAGGTTTCCGAGCGGGACATCGAGGTGCTTGCGAAATGGAATGCGAAGCAACCCGCCCCTGAGGAAATCCCGTTCGTCGTCGCCCGTATTGTTCTCCAGGATTTTACCGGAGTGCCTCTTCTTGTGGATCTCGCCGCGATGCGCACCGCCGTCTCTCTCATGGGACGCGATCCGAAGATCATCGAGCCTCTGGTTCCCGTTGATCTTGTTGTCGATCACTCCGTACAGGTAGATTTCTTTGGCTCCGCACAGGCGCTGCAGCTCAATCTCGATGTGGAATTCAAACGCAATCGTGAACGCTACGAGTTTTTGAAATGGGGTCAGCAGGCTTTCGATACCTTTGGAGTCATCCCTCCCGGCATCGGCATTGTTCATCAGGTGAATCTCGAATATCTCGCCAAAGGAGTGCTCAACGCACAGATCGATAAAGGCTCACTTTTCTATCCTGACACGCTTGTCGGCACGGACTCTCATACCACCATGATCAATGGCCTCGGTGTCGTAGGCTGGGGTGTGGGTGGAATCGAAGCGGAAGCCGGGATGCTCGGTCAACCCGTTTACTTTTTAACACCGGAAGTCGTCGGCGTTAATCTGACAGGTCGTCTCGCCGCCGGCGTCACAGCCACCGATCTTGCCCTGCACGTTACCCAAATGCTCCGCGCCCAGAAGGTCGTCGGCAAGTTTGTGGAATTCTTTGGTGAAGGCGCAGCCTCCCTGCCTCTGACGGATCGTGCGACCATTGCAAACATGGCTCCCGAATACGGCGCAACGATGGGCTTCTTCCCTGTCGATGGCGAATCGGTCAACTATCTACGCTCCACTGGTAGAACCGAAGAACAGTGCCAGGCATTCGAAAACTATTTCAAAGCACAAGAAATGTTCGGTATGCCGAAAAAAGGCGATATCGATTACAGCGTGGAACTGGAACTCGACCTTTCCACGGTTGTTCCCGGCGTCGCCGGTCCGAAGCGTCCTCAGGATCGCATCAATCTGCCTGACCTTAAAAGCGTGTTCAATGGCCTGCTTGATAAGCCCGTCTCGGAAGGTGGCTACGGCATTAGCCATGATAAACGAGGAAAACAGGCAGCCGTTTCTTTTGGTGGCAAGGTCGCAAAGACACGTGATGAAGAAGAGATGGCATCTGAGCATCCCACCCCGGATCGCATCTCGGATATGCCGGCTTCTCCCTTTCAGTTTGGAACTAACGCCGAAGTCGGCAATGGCAGCGTCCTTATTGCATCCATCACAAGCTGCACGAATACCAGTAACCCGAGCGTTATGCTTGGGGCTGGTCTCTTGGCCAAAAAGGCCGTGGAACGTGGC
>JBDSIH010000413.1:0-1986 GCA_039918055.1 Chthoniobacterales bacterium | reverse complement strand
CGTCATGACATAGACCGTCTGGCCGGATCGGATGTTGGGAATTCCATTCACGACCACGCGATCAGTGGCACTGAGTCCCTTGGAGATCGCGCGTTCCTCTCCATTCAGCGGACCTTTAACAACGCTTTGGCGCTCCACGACATTTTGCCCGTTTACGACAAAGATGTAATCGCCCTGCTGGTCACTGAGGACAACGGCATTGGGAACCACAAGGCCTGCCTTTGCGGCTCCAAGAGGAATGCGCACAGTCGCGAACAGGCCGGGGAACATTGTGCGCTCTTCATTTTTAAAGATGCCGCGCAACTGGATGGTTCCGCTTGAGGTATCGACGCTGTTATTTGAAAAATCCAGCGTGCCATGGTGAGGGAAAGTGGTTTCGTTTTCGAGCTGGGCGAAAACCGGCGTATTATTTACACCGCTCTTATCTGCCATTCCTGCTTCGCGCATCATCTGGCGAAGCTTTAGGGCGTCGCGTGTGTTGATGGAGAAATTTACATAGATGGGAACGATCTGCTCGATAGTCACCAGTTGCGTGGGATTCATCGGGCTGTTGCCGACGAGGTTGCCGACGTCTACTTTGTGTTCACCGAGCAGTCCGTCAAAGGGTGCATACATTTCGGTATAGCCGAGATTGAGTTTTGCCAGAGCCACATTTGCTTCGCCCTGCTGTTGCTGGGAATAAAACTGCTGCACGTTTGCTTCGGAAGTAGCGTTCTTTTTAATCATCACCAGTTGCCGGTTGTATTCCTCCGTCGCATAGTTGAGTTGCGCCTGGTAAAGCTTGAGTTGCTGAATGTATTGATCCTGCTGGATCGTGAATAAGAGCGTTCCCTTCTTCACATAAGTGCCATCCTGAAAATGAATGGCGTCCAGATAACCCTCCACACGTGCCACGATTGTGACATTCTGCACCGCGCCCACAGTGCCGGTAAATTCCATGAAATCCGTGACGTCCGTCTGTTTCGGAGTTGCCACCGTAACATGTGTAAGTAAATCGTCGGAATTAGCCTTTTTGCCACATCCGGCAAGCAAGATGATCGCAAGGAGTGCGCTGATCGCTGTAATATTTCTTCTCGTTTTCATTTGTTGATATTGAGCAGATTCCATAACCATGGACGTCTCTTGGGGACTTCGACAGGTTGTTCTTCAGGCGGAATGGCGGGAATGTGGTTTCTTTGTTCCATCATGCGGCCCCAATGCGCGCCCTTGTTCATTTCAGTTTTTACGTCCTGCGAAATAACATCGCGTCCGTCGCGCAGTTCCCATCCGCCGCCGAGTGCACGATAAGTACCGACAAGACCCAGCATGACATCGCCCTGGCTTCCCACAAGGGAGTTTTCCATATTGAGCTGCTGCTGCTCGGCGCTGAGGACCGTGGTGTAATCCGCCTGACCTGCCTTGTAACGTTCGATGGCGAGCTTGGTGGATGCCTTCGCGGCGGTGACACCCGTTTCCAGATACGCCGTACTTTGCTTGCTGTGCTTGAATGCGGAAAGCCCATTCTCCACCTCCTTCTGCGCGTTGAGAACGGTGTTCTGGTAATTCAGGATCGCATTCTGGAAATTCGCATCCTGCGCGCGCACCTTATTAATGAGGCGTCCGTAATTGAGAAGCGGCATGGTGAAGGATGCCCCGCTCTGCACGATACTGTTTTGCCAGTTGAAAATATTCGACAGCGAGTTGTCGCCGACATTGTTGGAGGAGTAGCCGAAAGTTCCATTAAGCGAGAAAGCCGGAAGCATGTTTGCAACCTGCACGCCAATTTTTGCGGATTGCGATGCGGCGGTGAGTCCTGCCTGGCGCACATCGGGTCGGCGACGCAGGAGATCACGCGGAATTCCTGCGGCGATCTTCGCCGGAGGAGAGGGGAGACGGCCTGGCTTTACAAGTCCATCCACGACATTCGGAGGAACTCCCAACTGAACAGCGAGGCCGTTTTTCGTCTGGCGCAGGGTATTTTCGAGGCTGGGAATCTTCGCCTGCGTC
>JBDSIH010000412.1:0-3750 GCA_039918055.1 Chthoniobacterales bacterium | reverse complement strand
TAATGGTGACGATGTCCCGAATAACGGGATTTTCGTGAGCTGCGAGCGCTATTTTTGAAAGATCACTGGCGGTGGAGTATTGATCGTCGGCAGGAAGTCCGTTCGGATTTACAAAATGTGAATGCGTAGCTCCCAGAACAAATGCGCGGCGATTCATTTTATCGACAAAGGCCTCCACGCTGCCGGCATTATCCCGGGCAAGTGCAAAGGCGACATCATTGCAGCTATGCACGAGCAGCACGGTGAGCAGCGCACGTCGGGAATAAACCTCGCCCGCCTTAAATCCCAGCTTGGTGGGTTCAGCGAGAGTATCGGGTTGTTCGATGGCGAAGGTATGATCAAGGTTTCCTTCCTCGGCCACCATCAGCGCGGTGAGCAGTTTCTGGGTGCTGGCAATAGCGCGTGGCTGATTTTCATTCCGGGCGAATAGCACACGGCCCGTCTTCGCATCAATGAGGATGGCGGACTCAGCTTTTATGCCGGAAAGTTCGGATATCGCAATCGGTGCGGGCACCGGAGAGTCAACGGCTTTTGCGATTGTCACTTGCAGACAGGATATGCCGATAAGCAAAGCAGAAATAAACAAACGACGGGTAGGAGATGAGATGAGTTTCACTTTTTTTCCAGATTTTTTTCAAGAGCGGGATCATGTTCAGCGCCAAGCTCTATGGCACGCTGATAATGCCGGCGGGCAAGTTCGATAGCGGGTGGTTTTCGTTCCATATAAAACACCGCCAGATTGAAATTGGCCTCACTGAGTTTGGGATCAAGCTCAAGCGCCTTACGAAGTTCGGATTCGGCAGCGTCATACCATCCCTTGTTTCCTGCCGCTACGCCGAGATAATTATGAAGACGCGCATTTTTAGGATCATAAATGGCAGCGAAACTAAGAGCGGCGAATGCCTCGTCCATGCGCCCAAGATCCATATACATCAGGCCCATGGTCATCCATGCCGCCGAGGTTTTTAGCTGACGGGAAACCGCCTTGATAAGCGTGTCCTCGGCCGCTTTATATTCTTTCATGTGATAGTAAACGACGCCGAGATTAACGAGGCCGAGCACGTTATCCGGCGCAAGGGAGATTACTTTTTCATAATTCGTCTTTGCGGCTTTCAGGTCGCCGTTGGAAAATGCCGTATTGCCTTTTTCCGCGTAAAAGCGGGCCTCCATCGGCAGGATGACCAGCGCATCCGTTTTAATATCCTTTTTGTATTCCTGGATAGAGGGTGCTTTTATGGCTTGTGCATTCAGGCAAAGCGGTGCCATCAGACAAAATAAAGCAATTAATTTTACGTTAGCGCTTCTCATACTCTAACTCTATTCCTGACTTAATTCCTTTGCGCGGTGCGCAGCGGCAGCGACTGCTTGGGCGATCAGACCGCGGAAGTCGTGGGATTCCATCACAGCCAGCGCGGCGGCAGTTGTGCCATTCGGGCTGGTGACCATTTCGCGAAGTGGTTTTGGGTGTTGACCGGTTTGCAGGACCATTTCAGCCGCACCCGCTACGGTTTGCACGGCGAGCTTTTGCGCCAGATCGGGAGTCAGGCCAGTAGCGACACCCGCATCAGTGAGTGCCTCGATCATAAGATAAACATACGCAGGGCCACTTCCGCTCAGGGCGGTAACGGCATCCATTTGATCTTCCTGAACTTCCTCAATCACTCCGAGTGATCCAAAAATGGTTTTGACGATATCAATATCTGCGGGTTGTGCATTTTTAGCGGAGGAGTAGGCAGAAGCACCCGCACCAACCATGACAGGCGTGTTTGGCATTACGCGAATGCAGCGGCAATCACCGCTGGCAAGCTCTTCCATTTTTGAAAGCTTTAGGCCGGTTACGATTGAAATGAGCAATTTACCCCCAAGATCATTGCTCAAAGCAGAAATGATCTGTCGGGCATCCGGAGGCTTAACGCAAAGGACCACGATATCCGCCCCGGATACTGCCTGCTTATTATCGGAAGCCATCGTGACTCCCGTGGCAGAGGCCAGCTTTTCAAGACGTTCCTTGCCATGGCTGGAGACAACGATGTCCGCAGCGCTGCAAATCGGTTTTGCGAGCATTCCTCTTATTAATGCCGAAGCCATTTTGCCGGCTCCTATGAAGGCAAATTTCATGACTTCCGAATCTACCGTCCGATTACGCCTGCGCAAGAACGATCCGCCGGAAGATATTACAGATCAGTAAAAGATTGCCTCGGGGGCATCGCTTGGCTAATGAAGGCGTATGAAGCGTTCCTGGCTTGCGATATTTCTTGGCACGGTGGTAATTTTTTCCGGTTGTGCATCTGGTCCTGCTGTAGACCCACAGGTCACGGCGGCGGTAACCTCACATGGCGTTTCGCCTGCGGTTACCAATAAAGTGGAAAATGCCCGTCCGCTGGATTTTGGGGATATTCTCAATCTCGTTCAGCATAAAGTGCCGGACAGTATTATCGTCGGTTATCTTCGCAGCAGCCGACGCATTTATAATTTGAGCTTTGCCCGTCTTCAGCAGCTGAAACAGGCCGGAGCCGGTCAGTCGCTTCTCAATTATCTTACAGAAACTCAGGGTTTCTACGGTGTCGCCGGAAAGCCACATAGCCATGCCGCAATCAAGGGCGTGCAGAAGGATGCTCTGTATCGCGATGCTGCCTATCAGGATGAACAGCCTTTTGGTTATAATGAGCCATGGGTCGACGACTGGACAGATTCCGGCTACGAGGAATCGATGTATAGTCCGTTCTCCTGGAATTAATGCGCAAAAGAGCGGTTTAGGTTTTCCTGTCAGGATTCCTTCACCGCTCTGTTCCTGAAACTGCCGGATCAAAACGGCTTGATTTATCCCGCTTTGAGAGCAGTAATTTGTCCTCCCCATGCTGGAATTGCTGAGCGCCCTTGTAAGCGATATCTTTCATAAGCGGCGCTATCCGTTTTTGGGACTCGCTCTGGCCGCAATCGCAGGAATTTCGACCGCTTACTATTTGCCAGTAACAGCAATTGCCTATGCAGCAGCATCAGTTGGCTTTGCCTGCGGAGCGCTTTTATTAAGACGAACCGCATTATGCCTTGCGATGACGTTTTGCGTAATGGCGGCGATTTTTCTATGGCAAACCCGGGAATCTCCGGCAGAGCAGTTTGCGAAACAATTCGGGTCGGAACGCGCAGTTGTAACTTTGGAGGGAACGGTCGTCGATGAGCCGGAAATTCGTGATGAGCGTATGCGCTTTGTCTTTCAGGCTTCCAGGGGCAGTTCGAAAGATAGCCCTTTCCCGCACTCCATTTCTGTATTGGTATTCTCGAAAAGTTTTCCGGTTGGAGTAGGGGATAAGCTTGAAATTACGGGTTCGCTTCAAAGAATTCTGCCCGTGCGCAATCCTGGGGAGTTTGACGCCCGGTCCCATAATTGGCTGCAGGGCATCTATTTTGATTTTTTCGTCACAGATCCAATGGATGTGAAAGTTATATCGATTGGTAAAGGAGAATGGCTTAAAAGGAACTTCCTACATCTCCGCGCATGGATCATGCAAACTCTGGGTCGAGGTATCAGTGATGATGTGGAAGTTGCCTCCGTGCTTCAAACGATTGTATTGGGAACGATTGCCGGAACATCCGATGCCACGGAGGAAGCTTTTCGCAGAACAGGAACCTATCATCTGTTCTCCGTTAGCGGACTGCATGTCGCGATGATTGCGACCATTTTGTGGTACCTCTCGCGGATATTCCGCATAAGGCGCAATTATGCGGTGATCGTTATTATTCCACTGCTCT
>JBDSIH010000411.1:0-10407 GCA_039918055.1 Chthoniobacterales bacterium | reverse complement strand
CCAACCGAGCTGTGCAGCCTCCATGCGTTCCTGGGCTTTTACAAATTGCTCAAAAAGCAACCAGGCATGAAGGCCCCGGTCACGAAACTCCGGCACGATGCCATAAACAACCTGGCGTGCGGAGCGTATGCGATATGTTTTCATGAGCCAAAACACATGAAGCAGACGCAACCAGTGCGGCGTATTTTTTAATTTGATGAGAATTTCGTTAAAGTTCGGAAGGGTCATTGCCACGCCTGCGGGTTTGCCTTCTTTTTCCGCAATCTGCACCAATGTCGGATCGGCAATCGCCTTCATGTCTTCCGCCGCTCCATAAAGATCCTCAAGGGAAATGGGTACCGAGCCCCAGTTGCGCTTCAGCGTGTCGTTATAGACAATGTGGATGACCTTGAGATCGTCCTTCAGCTTTTTGAGGTCAATGGGCCGCAGCTTCATGCTCGACCGGCTTGCCACACGATTGGCCAGCTTCGCGAGCCGCTCCGGCACCGTCAGCTTCGCAAGCGGAAGATCGAAGCCGTAGGTAGTCCATACATTAGAAAATCCTTCACCCAAAATTAATTTTTCATAATACACGGGATTCCACACCAATCCGATATACGGCGGAGTGTCATCGCCCTGTACCAGCAACCCGCATTCATCATTGATACTGGGATTGTACGGCCCCCGCATACTGACGAGACCCTTCTCGCGCAGAAGCGACGCCGCCTTATCGAGAAGTGCCTTTGCGGTTTCGGCGTTGTCCTCACATTCGAAAAAGCCAAAGAAGCCCGTCGTGTCCTCGTAATGCGTGTTATGCGAACGATTGACGATCGCGGCAATACGGCCCACCGGCTTTCCATCGCGCCAGGCGATGAAGGGAAGCGTCTCGCCGTGCATGCGATTAAATGGCGCCTCCGGAGAAATATATTTAACAATACTGCCTGGGAATGGAGGTACAAATGCCGGATTTTTCCCGTGCTGGATCTCCGGGATATTCTCGAAGCGCTTTTTTTCGCGGGCTGTATTGCAGGCTGAAATCGAAACCATTTTCTTTAACTGCGGGATACTAGGCAGGCTCTTTGCAAGTGCCAAGTACTCGCGCGCATTTTAATGCTTCTGTTAATGACATCCGCCTCAGATTTCGTACTGGCCGCTTTCCGCAATCTTCGCGGTACGGCGATTGGTTTTGGAAAGAATGCGCAGCTGCTCCTCTTCGTGATAAACCAGCGAATCTGGCCCCACACTGTGAAGAAGAAAAACATTTCCGCCTATCGTGCTGCGTGCACCGATGACAGTTTCGCCGCCGAGAATCGTGGAGTTTGGATAAATCGTCACATAATCCTCTACATCGGGATGCCTTTTTACCCCTTTGACGATGCGGCCTTCCTCATCTTTCTGGAAACTCCGCGCTCCGAGCGTAACGCCATGGTCTAATTTAACATGACTGCCGATGTGGCAGGTTTCTCCGATGACGACGCCGGTGCCGTGATCGATAAAAAAATGAGATCCGATCTGCGCACCGGGATGGATGTCCACGCCGGTTTGATTATGCGCCCACTCCGTCATCATGCGCGGTAAGAGAGGCACCTTATCCGTATAAAGCAGATGGGCGGAACGCTGGATCGCGATTGTTTCCAGAAAAGGATAGGCAAGAATGATCTCCTGATTACTACGCGCAGCGGGGTCGCCCTCGAATGCCGCTTCGACATCCGTGGAAAGTAATCGCCGCACGGTTGGCAGCGCCTTGAGAAATTTGGAGATGGCCTTATCGGCGCGATCCTGCGGGCATCCGGGCTCATCAACGCGCAGGCTTTTGCAGATCTGGTTCTCGAGAAGCTCAATTAATGTATTAAGCCGCTGCCGGGTTATTTCCGCCAGTGCCTCACTCTTGAGGGTATGGTCTTCGTAAAAGCCCGGAAACAGGATCTGCAGCAATTCCTCGCAGATTCTGCTAACCGCATCTTTCGAAGGCAGGTTCAGACATCCGGTGTTATTTAACGCCGGGAGCTGCTTATAGGATTCCTGGATCGATTCGAGAATCTTCTCAAACTCTTGCCGCATAGGCTCATAAATACTTGGGTATAGGGGGCAATGTCGAGACGCGTCAGCGAAGAACCCGTGCTCCGGCACTGGATTTGCAGATTATCGGCTCCGTGGCATGCCCGGATTGTTCCTTATATTGCTCGGCAATCGCCATTCCTATGGATTCGGCCTGGTCGGCTTTTACCAGACAGAGTATTGCCCCGCCAAACCCTCCGCCCGTGAGCCGCGCTCCCAATACTCCAGCGGTCTTTCTGGCAATTTCAACGAGTTGATCCAGTTCGGGCGTACTGTTTTCAAAATTCGTACGGGAGCTTTCGTGGGAAGAATACATTAAGGAGCCAAACTCCTGCATGGAACCGCTCCGTAAAAAGTCGATCCCCTCCAATACCCGCTGATTTTCTCCGACGACGTGCATGGCGCGGCGCCGCACCACATCGGAAAGGCCCGGCTCGCCCAGCATGACCAGATTGGCATCCCGCAAAGCCGGTATCTTAAGGATCCGGGCCGCTTCATGGCATTGTTTGCGGCGTTCATTATACTCTCCGCCGGTCAGCGCATGCTTTACGGCCGAGGAAATGACCAGCCAGCGGTAATTCTCCGGCATGGGTATCGTTTCCACCGTTTCCGAGCGGCAATCCAGAGATATCGCATGGCTCTCTTCTCCAAAAAGAGAAGATACCTGATCAAGAAGCCCGCAACCCACACCAACAAAGTCATTTTCCGCCGCGCGGCACAGCTTGGCGAGCTCAAGGCTTTTAAAATTTCCCCCAAAAAGGGCGGAAAGACCAACCGCGGTGCTCACCTCAAGGGCTGCGGAACTGGAAAGCCCTGCGCCCTGCGGCAAATTACTGGAATATAAAATATCGCACCCGCCGATCTTCACCCCTCGGCTAATTAATTGCTGAACCACACCAAGGGCGTAGTCTGCCCACGTTTTCGTAGTGGCGATCTCCCCATCCAGCGGCGCCATTACGGCATCGTCGGATTGTTCACTGCGCAGAAGCAGATTCCGGTCGGCGCGAGGCGTTAAGGACGCGGTAATGCCCAGGTCAATCGCCATCGAGAGAACATAGCCTTCGTTATAGTCCGTGTGATTGCCGAGAATTTCGATTCTTCCGGGAGCAAAGGCGCGGACAGACTGCATCTCGGTGTTCATGCTTATAGCTGCTAAAGAAAGATCGCTTTGTTGAAAACACTTTTCCTGAGTTTTTACGATTTACGTCCTTATGAAATCCAGTGAGGATGCGCACTGTGTCCATAAGGATTAAAATCAGCCTGTTTATTATGGCGACTATGGTCGCATTTTGGCTGCTGGTTAATTATTTTACAGCTCGGGATATTTCCAAATTTGTCACCGGTGTGGAGACGGATGCGGTTGTTACTCAGGTTGTGCAGGTGCAACGGGAAATTACCTCGTGGCAAAAGGATGTCGATTTTCTGACCCGTGAATGGGTGGAGCATTTTCGCACGGCTTCTGAACAAGATGTATCCCAATCCCTATGGATAAAGACGCATCTCAGCTCTGTGCTCGCGACGCATGACATGCATTTCGCCGTTCTTTTCTCGGAAGACGGAACACTTAACTGGATGCTGCAGCGGCTGGGCGGCGGCAAAGCGCGTGAAGATAGTTCCAAGCAGGAGCTGCAGCTCATCCGATCCACCTACGATTTTGCCAAACAAACCAAGGAAGCTTCCTCCGGCCTGCTCTATTCGTCCTCCGGACTAATTGTTTTCTCCGCGCAAAAAATTCCAAGCGGTCCACAGGCAGGCAGAATGCTCATCATCGGAATGTTGGTGGATGAAAAACTCATGAAATCACTACGAAGCGATCTTCAGGTGAATGCGCAGATTTTTCCCGTCGGCCCGGACTCGGTATCGAAACTTTTGCAGAAACATGGTGGCACCGGCCGTGACAAGCGCCCCTGGTACCAGTTTCAAAAAGACAAGAGCGCTATCTCGGGATACGCCATTTTGCGGGATCCTTCCGGCCAGGCTGTCGGCCTGGTCGAAGTCAGCCGACCGCTTCAGCTAAAACAGAATCTTGAATACAGCCTGAACAAACTTTCTGCACTCGTGGGGGGCATCGCCCTTCTTCTCGCTATTCTCGTCATGTTTCCGATTGATCTCTCGGTCACGGGCCGCATGCGGAAACTGGCCCGAGCTTCGCAGGATGCCAGCCCGGAAGATTTGCGCGCGCTGCCGCGTTCGCTTTTCCGAAGCCATGATGAAGTCGGCACGCTTGCCCGGGTTATTCTGATGATGGTTGATCGCCTGCATGATTCCCAGACACGCTATCGCGCGGTTGTCGAAACCCAGACCGAACTCATCGTGCGCTGCAAACCGGATGGTTCGCTGACGTTTGTGAATGATGCTTTCGCTAATTTCTTCGGCGGCTCGCTGCCTTCCTTTGAGAATCGAAATTACTTCCTGCTCCTACCCGAAGCTCTGCGTGATTCCGAGCGCGCGCAAATGGCCTCCCTCACCCGCCGCAACCGCAACCTTAAACGCGAAATTTCCCTGACTTCCGCAGACGGCACCCTTCACTGGCTGGAATGGAACCAGCGCGCGATCCTCGATGAGGAAAAGAATGTGTCGGAAATTCAATGTGTCGGCTGGGATATTACCGACCGCCGTGAATTTGAACAAAAGCTAAAGCTCGCTAAGGAAGAGGCGGAAATGGCCAACCGCGCGAAGAGCGAATTTCTTGCCGTCATCAGTCACGAAATTCGCACCCCGCTTAACAGCATCATGGGTTATTCCTCGCTGGTCGAGCAGCTCGTCACCGAAGTGGAAGCGAAGGAAAGCGTTCAGCAGATCGCAGACAGCGGACGTCTCCTGCTCCGAATTTTCGACGACATTTTTGAATTCGCCAGTATGGAATCCCAGCATCATGGCCTCGATGAATCCGTATTCCTGCTGCGCGACTGCATCACCGCATCCGTGGAACCCAGCCGCCGGGATGCTGAGAAAAAGGGCCTGAGCTTTGATGTGAAAGTCGCCGATGACATTCCCGAAACAATCGTCACTGACCCGCGCCGCCTGCAACGTGCGATTTCCATTCTGCTGAACAATGCCATTAAATTTACCCAGATCGGCTCGATCAATGTTGCCGTGCGCCTTACCCCTTATTCCGAAAGCATTACGGACCCCATGGGAGAAACGCATGTCACGGAAACCCAGCGCCTGCTGATCGAAGTGCGCGATACGGGTATCGGCATTGAGTCTGAAATGCAGCCGAAAATTTTCACTCCGTTCCTGCAGGCGGATTCCTCCACCACGCGTATCTACGGTGGCCTGGGGCTTGGCCTCGCCTTCTGCAAACGTGTCATCACGCTAATGGGTGGAGAAATCACCATGGAGAGCATCGCCGGTACAGGCTCTGTCTTCCGCATTATCCTTCCCATTAATAATACCGCCCAAAATGCGGTTGCTGGTTAAGCCCTCTGCACGAAAAGGGTTTGCGGCCTTTTGCCCTGTATCTTAAAAGAGCTTCCCATTGTGCCGCACCGTATCCGCGCTGAAACCCTGACTGATCTCTACCGCCTCGCCAGCGAACGCTTTGGCGACAGGCCAGCCTTTGCGCGCCGCAATCCGGACGCAAGCTACGCGCCAATCAGTTTTCGCGGCCTCTATGATACGGGCTTGAATCTTGCCACCGCGCTTATCGAGCGCGGGGTGCAGGCTCGCGAACATGTCGGTCTGCTATCCGATAACCGCCTGGAGTGGATCATGAGTGATTACGGCATCCTGCTGGCCGGGGCGGTGGATGTGCCGCGCGGCTCAGATGTTACCGCAGATGAAATTGCCTATATTATGGGCCATGCCGATGTGCGTGTGGTGTTTCTGGAAAACGCGGCCGTGTGGAAAAAGTTTGAAACATGTAAAGACCGGCTGCCACAGGTGCAGTTTGTCGTTGTCATGGATCCCGCTGCACAACTTCCTGCGGATGTTTTGCGGCTGGACGATTTAATTCAGCAAGGCGCCGCGCTGCGTAAACAGGGAGACCGCCGCGCCGAAGCGCGCGCGAATGCCGTAAAGCCGGAACAGCTTTTCACCCTGATCTATACTTCCGGAACTACCGGCATTCCAAAGGGCGTGCAGTTGACGCATGCCAACATGTGTTCGCAGGTGCGCAACCTTCCCTTCAGCCTTAAACAAACGGACCGCGCGCTTTCCATTCTCCCCGTGTGGCACAGCTACGAACGCGTCTTTGAGATGGTTGCGATCGGCCATGGCTGCTGCACCCATTATACAAGCATCCGCACCATTGCGGATGATCTCAAAAGCGTGCAACCCACGATGATGGCATCGGCTCCGCGGCTGTGGGAAAGTCTTTACGAAAAAATCATCAGCCGCGTGAAACACGGCTCGAGGATAAAACGCACGCTCTTCCATGCCGCCTATCGCAGCGCCCGCGCGGTTCAGCGCGCAAAATATTTTTTCCGGCACCAGACACTTGATATGCAGAATCGCAATATTGCGCAGAGCCTCTCTCTTGCCATATTTCATGCGGGAAATTTTCTCCTGAATATCATTCCTTACCGCGTGCTTGATGTCCTTGTGCTTTCCAAACTGCGCCACGTCGTCGGCGGAAATTTCCGGGGTACGATTTCCGGCGGTGGTGCCCTTCCTCCGCATGTGGATGAATTTTTTAACTTCATCGGCATTCCCGTACTTGAAGGGTATGGCATGACGGAGACCTCACCCGTGCTGGCCGTCCGCACCTGGGATAATCTCGTCATCGGCACGGTCGGCGCGGTTTACCCCGAGACTGAAATCCGCATCGTGGATTTAAACACCGGCGAAACTCTCTATCCTAATTCCCGGAAGCCTAAAATGGGGCGCGGCCTCCTCGGGGAAATTCATGCCCACGGCCCGCAGATCATGCAGGGTTACTATAAAAATGCGGAAACCACCCGCACAGTTCTTCGCGATGGATGGATGAATACGGGAGACATCGGCATGATGACTTTCAATGACTGCCTGAAAATCCTCGGCCGTTCCAAAGATACCATCGTTCTTTTGAGCGGTGAAAATGTGGAGCCCCTTCCCATTGAAAATAAACTCTGCGAATCCGCATATATTCTGCAATGCGTGGTCGTCGGACAGGATAAAAAGCATATTGGCGCTCTTATCGTACCACATGTGGAAACCTTTCAGAAAACCGGATACGCGGTGGGAAGTATCGCGGACATTGAGGCCTCCGCGCCCGCGCGGGAAAAACTGCAGGAAGAAATTCGCCGGTTAATCAGTGGCGAGCAGGGTTTCAAGCCTTTCGAGCGCATCTCGGCGTGGCAACTTCTTCCCAAACCCTTCGACTTGGGCGATGAACTAACCACCACCTACAAGCTCAAGCGCCACGTGATCACCGAAAAGTATCGTGCGCTGATAGAGTCTCTCTATCCCGCTCACGGATGAGCGGGTGTCGCCGGCGTAGCAGCAGGAAGCGTTGATGTAACGGGTGCTACCGGTGTAGCGACAGGCGCTGGCTCCGTAAGGGTGGGAACTGGCGTCGCTGAAACTTCCGGCGCAGCTTCCACAGAAGGCTGCGGTGCCGCTTCGGCTTTTTGCTTGGCGATCAATTCCTCAAGCCGGTCGAGCCATTTCTCCTGATTGGCGTGCGTCGGATTCGCTTCGATGATCGATATCATCTGCATGTATGCCTGTTTGGTATTACCCAGGAGAACCATGTCTTCCGCGCACTGCCACATCAGCTGCGGACGGGTAACCGCGTTAAATTTATCAATATCCAGCTTAAGTTGCTGATTGGTCACGCGATCTGCTTCGAGTTGGATCTGCTCGTTCCAGGTATCGATCAGTTCCTTGCGCTTCTCTTTGCGTAATTCCGGGCGAATGCTTTTTTCAAAAATTCCCCCGATATTTCCTGGAATCGGTTCCCACGTCGTCGCGCCCGGCAGGAGTGTGCCGATTTTCAGCAGGGAGACAAACATGCTGGCACTGATCGGTGCCGCGATAAAGTTTTTACCATCATCCAGCAGAGGCGGAGATCGGTGAAATAGTTTCTCTGCTTCCTGAAGCCCGCGCAGATACCCTCTTATTTCCGGCATCAGCGCCACCTTGTTTTCCGTACTGCTCCATTTTAAGGCGAGAACGAGGTACCGTAAATGCACCTGGATCGCCATCAGCATTTGAGCCGTGCGAATTTCCTGAACGGATTTTCTCCGCCATTCTTCGAAATTTTTGGAATCATTCGCCTGTCCCGCGTAGCGGGTGGCTTTTACGGCATCTTCGTAAAAGGCAGCCGCACCACCGGAGCTGTTTATTACACTTTCAAGCTTTTGAAGGGCGGTGCGGATCTCCGCATTTCTTATCGATATCTGCCTACCTCGAATGCTTTGCAGTTTTTTCAGGATTTCCTGCATGTAGACATCCTCCTGCGTAAGTTGCGGTGTTGCCTGCTGGCAAAATCCGCTGAGAGGAATGATAAGGGCTAGGAGAAAAAGGATGCTCTTGTTCATCGTGAGGGAAAGCCAAAGAAACCGCCAAATACCCGCGCTGTCAATGAAGCAAGTTTCCCACAGCTTATTTCAACAACGGCCGGCCGTAACCGACAAATCGTCCATGGACTTTGAAGAGTCCAAAGAATATCCGGTACCCACCCATCATCGCCTTCGGATTGAACGCATAGACTCCAACGCCGTGGGATGTCTGAGAACCGACCATCCACATTTTTCCCTGTATGTCACTGCCCAGATAAACCATGACATGCGTAATCGGCGGTTTCCGCTTCGGAGCATATGTGTTTTTCCAGAAAAGAAGATCCCCGGGCTGAAGATGCTGTCGCAGGGTTTCCGTGCTGCGGGGCGCCCCATGCAGGCGGTGCTGCTGCTGAAGAACCTCGTATTGCTCGGATGCGGTGCGCGGAAGGTAAATGCCTTCGCACCGTCGCGTCAGCCATTGCGCGGTATTTGAACAATCCATCCGCAGCGAAGCCACTTCTCCGGGCGGCGTCCATATCTGATTATAACGAACTCCCTGTGCCTGCGCGATGGCGACGGCTTCATGCAGTTGATTCTGCACCGCAGAGTCCGCCGCAACGAGCGGGACAGCGAAAGCCAGCAACCCTATAACAAAAAACACTCTCCGGCAGGCGCGCATCATCCTTTCTCTTTATTCCACGAACGCGCGCATGTCACGGCACTACTGCAATCAGGGAGTCGGGAGTTCACTTCCATGGTTCCAGTTTTTCAATACTTCTGTAAAAGCCGTCTGCATTTTTTGAAGAGCCGGCGTTTGCGGCTTGGCTGCCAATTCTTCGCAGCGGCGCTGGAGAAGACTACTCACGCCGGGATTTGCCGTTGTCCGCAACGCCTCTCCGGCAAACGTTGTGGGAGCACCGGGAATTTTCTGCACCATGGTTCCATCCATCATGCTGCCGTAAATAATGCGTTCAGAAGCTGGACGTACGATATTCCGCGCCGCCTGTAGCCAATGGTCGGGCGTTTCACTGTCATCAGCAAGAATGTTGAACCATACCTGCTCGCGAGGAAGGTTTTTTGTTTTCTTCCAATACTCACGCATTGCAGCGGCAACCTTTGCACGCTCCTCTGGGCCTTTGCTGCTCAGGTCTTCGCCGGTCGATCTTACGGTAATAAAGGATGTCTCCATTATGCCAGAGAGTGCGGTGTACGCAGGATCCTGCACGCCAAGAACCGTGCGCGATGGAACAAAGTCTCTCCAAAAATGGATACACCGTGTCAGCCGCGTATCAGAGGCCAGACAATCCAGCAGAGGCTCTACGGCGGCAGGACCCTCATTAATCAGGGCCTTTACCGTGGCATTTCTGCCAAAGGAAATTCCTCCGGGTTGTCCATCCTGCGTCTGTGCCACATCTTCCAATGCGAGAATGAGCGCTGCGATCTGCACCTTCTGGTCGGTGGAGTGGATTTGATCTTCTGCTATGGCGGTTTGTTTTTGACGCCGCTCCAGATCGGTAAGAATGGCAGGCACCTGTTTTAAATAGGCGTACGGATTGAACAGTTCACCAGCACCGGATTTGTAGATAAATTTCTCCGCGCCTTTTGTGACTCCCGGAAGCGCCGCTTCGAGCTTTTGAAAACTGAGAATGGCAAGACTGTCATCCCCGCGCTGAAGGGCTTCGAGCCCCCGGTTAAAAAGCTGAAACATCCAGGCCTGCGACCACCCGAGAGTATCTTCATCGGGACTTTTTGCATACGGGTGATAGTTTTCGAAATCACTTTTCTCCCACGCCGCCGCCACTTTTTGAATGAGCTCCGCATTTCCCACGCGCAGGATAAGCGGAATTTTCAGGCAGTTCAGCGTTTCGTACGCAACGGCCTTATCCTCCGGCGCTACCTCCGTCTCCCAATGGATTTTCTTTTTTTCTCCTGTCGTTTTTTCAAG
>JBDSIH010000410.1:0-3101 GCA_039918055.1 Chthoniobacterales bacterium | reverse complement strand
GGATTTTTGTATCCCGAAGAGAAACTCGCTGTTTTAAGCGATGCGGAAATTTTTGGACGTGCGGCAAGTCAGCGCGCACGTCGTGCGGTGCTTCGCCGCGAACGTGCAAAGGCGAGGACGGCCGCTGTAAACTTCAGCGATTTTGAAGAGGGTGATCTTGTAATCCATCTTGAGCACGGCGTTGGCCGTTTTGCCGGACTTCAGAAATTTCCTCTCGAAAATGGAATCGAAAGTGATGTCCTGACCCTGGAGTTTGCGGAGACGGCAAAGTTATATGTTCCCATTGATCAGGCGTGGAAAATTTCCCGTTACGTCGGTCTTGGGAAAAAGGCGCCGCCATTGTCCGAGCTTGGAGACGCAAAATGGGAACGCCAGAAGCGCAGTGCCGAAAAAGCCATCGCTCAATATGCCGCATCGCTGCTGAAACTTCATGCGGAACGGGAGACTTCGCAGGGGCATGCCTTCCGTCTCGATACCGAGTGGCAGAAGGAATTTGAAAATGCCTTTCTTTTTGATGAGACGCGCGATCAGCTCCGCAGTACGGACGATATCAAGAAAGATATGGAATCCGCGCGGCCCATGGACCGTTTGCTTTGCGGGGACGTGGGTTTTGGAAAAACTGAAGTGGCAATTCGCGCGGCCTTTAAGGCAGTGATGGATGGCAAGCAGGTCGCCATTTTAACGCCCACGACAGTTCTCGCGCAGCAACACTTCGAGACATTCCGCGAGCGAATGAGTGATTATCCCGTCAGTATCGAATTACTGAGTCGTTATCGGACAAAGGGCGAACAGACGCAAACAGTGGCACGACTGGTCGCGGGACAAACGGATATTGTCATCGGCACGCATCGGTTGATTTCCAAGGATGTGCAGTTTAAGAAGCTGGGTCTGGTTGTTGTCGATGAGGAGCAACGCTTTGGGGTTCAGCACAAAGAGCGTCTTAAGGAACGATTCCGTCTCGTGGATGTATTGACGCTTTCCGCCACCCCTATTCCGCGTACCCTCTATATGGCGCTGATGGGCACGCGCGATATGTCGGTCATTGAGACACCTCCACCAAACCGTCTTCCTGTTGAGACGATCGTGTGTGCCTACGATGAACGGGTAATTCGCGATGCGATTAACCGGGAGCTCAATCGCGGTGGTCAGATTTATTTTCTCCACAATCGCGTGCAGTCCATCAGTAAGGTTGCAGATCGGATTCGACAACTGTGTCCCAAGGCGCGTGTGGATATCGGTCACGGACAAATGGAAGAAGGGGAGCTGGAGGATGTGATGAAGCGTTTCCTTCATCGGGATACCGATGTTCTGGTGGCGACGACGATCATCGAAAGCGGACTCGATATTCCGAATGCCAATACCATCATCATTGATCGTGCCGACCGGTTTGGCCTGGCGGATCTTTACCAGCTCCGCGGACGCGTCGGGCGTAGTCAGCATAAGGCATATGCATATCTTCTTCTTCCCCGCGATCTCATCATGCTCAGTGAAGCCCGGAAGCGGGTGAGCGCGATCAAGCAATATTCCGAACTTGGCGCCGGATTTAAAATCGCGATGCGCGATCTGGAAATCCGCGGAGCGGGCAACCTTCTTGGTAATGCCCAGAGCGGCCATATCATCACCGTGGGCTTTGATCTTTATTGTAGGATGCTCAAGAAGGCCGTTGCCCAGATAAAAGGTGAACCGGTGCGTACGCGGCAGGAAGTTATTCTTCGGCTCGATGGGATTGAGACCGATGAGGCCATCTATCGCAGTGAAGAACCAGATCGCCGCGCTCCGGTATTTCTTCCGTCCTTTTATATTCTCCAGCCAAGGATGAGGATTGAGGCGTATCGCAAACTTGCGGAATGCGAGTCCGAGGAGGAAATGGAACGGCTTTGTCAGGAGTGGAAAGATCGGTTCGGGGGTATTCCGGAAGAGGTGAAAAACCTCGTCGAAGTGGCCCGAATCCGTTTCCTTTGCTCTGTAAAACGCATAACCATTCTCGAAACGCGGGATGACCGTCTTATGATCACGAAAATGGGAGATTTTCTCTTGATAGGTGGGCGGTTTCCCCGCTTGACTTCGCAAGAGCCGAAATCTAGGTTGCGCGAGGTTGTAGCCTATTTGCGGGCACTCTAAAGGACATGGCAAAACTTTCGATCACAAGTTATTGGTTTATAGCGATTTGCGTTTTAGCATTATCGCCTGCTTCCATATGGGCGCAGCGGGAAGATGCGAGCGATGGTATTGCTGCAGTTGTTAATGGAGCAACGATCACGCTGTCTCAGGTGCGGGAGCTGGTCGCTGTCCGCGAAAAATCATTTCGGGATATTTATTCCGGCGCTGAACTGCAAAGTAAAATCAAGGAAGCCAGAACGGCAGCGCTGAATGATCTTATTGATCGAAAGCTCATTTTGCAGGAATTCAAGAAAAAGGAATTTAATATTCCTGAGTATGTCATCGACGATGATGTGAACAAAATCATCCGTGAGGAATTTGGTAATGACCGCGCGGCTTTTGTGCGCACGCTTAAGGCTCAGGGATATACCGTGACGCAGTTTAAGGAAATCGAACGCGACAAAATAATCGTTCAGGCAATGCGCGCGGCAAATATCAAAGAGGACTTTGTCATTTCTCCAAAAGCCGTTCAGTCCTATTACGACAAGAATCGCGCGGTCTTTTCTTCGCCTGAGCAGATCAAGCTACGAATGATTGTCTTGAAAGATGATGACGGCGGAGAGGCGAAATCTCAGATGGCCGAGGAAATCCGCGGACGCTTGAATACCGGAGCAGACTTTGAACGCATGGCCACCATGTACTCCGAAGACAGTACTCAGGATGCGGGCGGAGACTGGGGATGGATTGATAAAAATACGCTGAACAAGGATTTAAGTGACATTGCTTTCAACCTCAAGGCCGGCGAAGTCAGTAAGGTAAAAAAAGTCGGAAGTAGTTATTATATTCTGATGGTTGAAGCCCGTAAGAATGCGACCGTAAAACCGCTTCAGGAAGTTCGTGATGAAATTCAACGTCGCCTGACTCAGGAGGAACGTCTGCAAAACCAGACACGCTGGCTGGCCAAACTTCGTTCCGAAGGCTACGTCAAAGTCTTTTGATCC
>JBDSIH010000409.1:0-1910 GCA_039918055.1 Chthoniobacterales bacterium | reverse complement strand
TAAACGCGGGAGAAGGCGAATTTGTGGGTGGGATTTGTAGTCGTTGCTTTCGATCTGAAGTGGGACGCGACGGAGCACGTCCCTCCATCGGAGGCGGTATTATTAAACGGCCGTATTGTTGCAAATTTGGACTTAGGTGGAGGGCTGTGCTCCGTCGCGGCCCATTATCGATTGACGTATTGTATTCGGCGGAATTCGTAAGAATTCCAATTTTGTCCGGCATTTGCCGAGGGCGGCGTAATAAAAGTAATAAGGCTTCCTGCGACTGGTTGGTGGCCCTAGCGTGTGCGGATGAAGTTTCCTCGTTTGGTATTTATTTCTCTCCCTGGTTTGTTGCTGGGGGTAATTGCTTTTTGTTTTTTTGCACCGGCGGACTCCGCGAGGGCGGGGTCGGTGATTGCGGCGGATAAGCATGGGGCTTACGCGGTGCGGTATGGACATTTCTCGCAGCAGGAATTGACGTCGCAGGCGCTGGCGGCGGTGAAGAAGGTGAGCAAGCATCCGAATGCGGCGTATGTTTATTATACGACCACGACGCATGGCTATGGCACGGTGCTTCGTTTTAATAACGCGAAGGGCCAGCAGCTGGTCGTGGGCACGGCGGGTTGCCCGACGGCGAAGAGCGCTTATGACAAATGCGTGGCATCGATTGCGAAGATGGGCATCAGGAAATGGACGGTTGCCACGAAGTGGCTGGAAGAATAGCCATCTACGGCTGACAAACTTAGGACTGTAAATACTTATGAATCATTTATCGCTGATGCGGATGTGGAAAACTTTTGTGCTGGCTGGCATGTGCCTGGCGACTTCGGTGGCGTGGGCTGCGCCGGCGCAGGAAGATCCAAATGCGTTACTTCGGAGTTTTCTGAAAGACCATGATGCGAAGAAGGGTGTATTTGCCGTGAAGCGGGACCAGCTGGATCGTTTTTTTAACAAGGAGCTGGCGGCGCTGATCCGCAGGGATATGGCGGAGGTGGATAAGACGGGGGAGATCGCGTTGATTGATTTCGATATTATTTACTTTTCGCAGGATCCGATGATCACGGACCTGAAGATCGATAAGGCGGTGATCGGCGGGATATTGAAGCACAAGGGCGATGAGCCGATAGAGGGACTGGCGACGATCCATATGACTTACAAGGATAATGGCGAGGAGTCGTCTACGGGATTTCAGTTCGGTCTGAATGCGGAGAAGGAGTGGAGGATCGATGACATTCACTACCAGGAGGGGAGTTCCCTCAAAGAGCTGCTCGAGGGTGTGTACCCGGCGAAAGCGAAGTAAGCAGACGCTCCGCGCGGCGGGGAATTACACGCATTGAGCGTTGCCGTGCGAATAAACTCGTAGCGGGCTTGCGGCAACGGTACGGTGCGCATCTTCTACTATCCCCTTACTATTCATGAAAAAACTCCTCTGCCTTATCGCTCTCACCGTCCTCTCCATCGCTCATGCGGATACGCTGGATTCGGGATTTTACTACTATCTCTCCACGGAATTTGAAGGCGCGAATCGCGTGCTCGACGTGGTGAATGACGGCAAGGCAAACAACCATGTGGCGCTGGCCAAGAAGGGCGACTTTAGCGGTCAGCTGTGGAAGCTGACACCGGCTGGCGAGGGCTTTTACCGCCTTACGAATCAGTGGCGCGGTGCGGACTTCTCGCTCGATGTCGTGAATGATGGGAAGAAAAACAATCAGCTTGCTCTCGCGAAGACCGAAGATGTCGGCGGTCAGCTCTGGAAGCTCACCCCGGCGGGAGACGGCAGCTACCGCCTCACCACCCAATGGCGCGGAGCGAAATTCTCATTGGATGTTTTTAATGACGCCGACGAAAAGAGCAACTCGCTCTATCTTGCTCCGACCGATGAAGTGACCGGTCAATTTTGGAAGCTGACCAAATCCGCCGAACCCGCG
>JBDSIH010000408.1:0-2781 GCA_039918055.1 Chthoniobacterales bacterium | reverse complement strand
ATACGAGTTCCGCAGAATACGCTTTCGAGAATGATACCGGCGGCATTGAGCAGGTGTTGCTTTACTCGCATAAGGGGGAGCAGGCGCAAAATGTGCTTCTAAATCAAAAAGACACTGCACCTATAGGGACCATTAATTTTGAAGCGAACGAGGTCCTGAAAGGATTCTCCATGCAGAGCGATGCCACAAAAGGCGAGGTTGTTTTCAAAACCACGACGAAGGATGGCATAGAAGTTACCAAACGCTTTCACTTGCCGGATAATGTTTCTCCCGATGCCCAATATCTCGTGGGGCTTGAGATTTCCTTTAAAAATACGAGTGCGGCAAAGGTGACTTTTCCGCCTTACTTCATCAGCACCGGCAGGGCCATGCCCATTCATCATTCCGATCTTCCTCTCTACACGCGCTTTGATTGGGTTCGCGAGGGAAAGATGACGAATACCGACGTGAACTGGTTTGCCGGAAGTAAGGTGCCCGTTATCGGGTATGAGATGAGCAAACCGCAGGATACGTATAAAATTAGCAGCGACAAAATTACGTGGGCGGCGGTTAGTAGCCAGTATTTCTGCACCATTGTCTGTGCTGAGGATTCCAGCGGCACGCAGGTATGGGCAAAGCGATTTCTGGTGCCGGATGAAAATAACAAACAGATTTACGGCATAGAAGGAGCTCTGGGCTTCTCGGCATTCTCGCTTGCTCCGCAGGAAGAGGTAACCCGCAAGCTGACAGTTTATGCGGGACCAAAAGATTATACGATTCTGCAAAAATTCGGCGATAAGCAGCAGGAAATCATGAAATACGGCTGGTTTAAGCCAGTTAGTGTTTTTCTGCTGAACTCGATGAACTGGCTCTATAGCAAACTGGGAAGTTACGCCTGGGCTATTATTATTCTTACGCTCTGCATCAAGACTGCGATGTGGCCGCTTCAAAACAAAGCCACGCAGTCCATGAAAAAGATGTCTGCGCTTTCTCCTAAGATGACGGAGTTGCGTGCGAAATATAAAGACGATCCGACGAAAATGAACGAGGAGCTGATGAAGCTTTATCGGGAATATAATGTCAACCCTTTCAGTGGATGCTTTCCCATGCTGATTCAGATACCGATCTTTTTCGGATTCTACGCCATGCTTGGAACCTCGATCGAGCTGCGTAACAGCTCCTTCCTCTGGATCCATGATCTCTCACAACCGGATACGATTTTTCACATAGCGGGATTCCCCATCAATATTTTGCCACTGATTATGGCAGGAACAATGATCTGGCAAATGACGCTTACTCCCAAGAGCGGCGATGCAACCCAGCAGCGGTTCATGTTTTTCATGCCCGTTATTTTCATCGTTTTTTGTTATAACTACGCTTCTGCGCTTGCACTTTATTGGACAACGCAAAATATTTTTTCTATAGTACAGCTCTACTTCACCCGCAATGCGCCGCTGCCAACGCTTGAAAAGAAAAGCGATGTCGCGAGACGCAATGCGCTAGAAGAGAAAAAGAAACGAAAACAGCGAAAACTATGATCCCCCGAGAAACTCTTGATGCCATCCTTGGATATTTGGGTTTTGCGTTTGAAATTGAAGAGCAGCAGAAAGAAGGCGCTCTGGTTCTTCAGATTTTCACGCACGATGCCGACCTGATTATTGGTAGACGGGGAGAGACGCTCGAAGACCTTCAGTTTCTTGTTAATCGCATCCTTCAGACAAAAGATCGGGAGTCTTCCCGTATCGTTGTGGATGTGGAGCATTATCGGATGATGAGGGATGACGGTCTGGTTCAGCGCGTAAAGCAGCTTGCCATCGCAGTTGTGAACAGCGGTCACCCCATGCAGACCGAACCGCTGAATTCTTACGACAGACGCCTCGTGCACAATGCCTTCAAGGATGATGAGCAGGTGATGACATGGAGTCCCTCGGATGAGGCCCGCCTGAAACGGGTGACTTTAAAACTTCGAGGCACTACCGCGCCTGAAGAGAATATCGCGTCGGAATAAACGCCGCGAAGCGCAGTTTTATTTCATTTCCGCATTTTTTGGCTTTCTTACAGAAGCAGGATGGCGCATTAAGCATTTGTTGATAGCGGGATTTTCGCCATGTATCCAACACCCTTTCAGAAAAAAATGTGCTGGGCTGCCATTACAGCTCTGGCAATGGTTGCCTTGGTCGGAGTAGTCGTATTGATTGGCTGGGGAGCGGTACAAGCCATCTCCATTCTGAAACCGCTTATCGTGCCAATCGCCATCGCGGGCATTTTTGCTTATCTCCTGGAACCCGTGGTGCGCTGGCTTAAGAAACATCGGATCCCGCGATTGGGTGGCGTGCTGCTCGTATTTCTCGCGTTACTGACGGTGATCGCCTTGATTCTTCTCTGGGTAGTTCCTGCGGGAACTTACCAAATCCAGCATTTTGCGCAGAGACTGCCTGAGTATTCCAAACAGACGCAGGTTCTTATCCAGAAAACGATGGATGGCTCCAAAAAGATTCTGGATATGCAAATTTTCCGCAAGCCTGATCCAAACGATAACGTCGATCCGGTGACTGCGTATGTAAATAAAATGATCCAGGATTCCACGCTGTGGCTGGAAACAAAAATGCCGGATATTGCCGTGAGTATTGGCAAATTTTTCATGGATAATTTTGTTTATCAGGGCGTGGACCGCGTATTTACCGTTCTCGAATTTCTCCTCGGGATTATTCTTATTCCGGTCTTTCTCTTTTTCTTTCTGGTGGAGGGTTCTCGTATTGCAGACCGCTGGAGCGATTACGTGCCTTTGCACAACTCTCCGCT
>JBDSIH010000407.1:0-4363 GCA_039918055.1 Chthoniobacterales bacterium | reverse complement strand
GCAAAGTTTGAGAATATCATGGTTTACACCGAGTTCTCCCTGATGACGTGCCTGTTTTTAAGTGTGTTTGGCGTTTTCATTCTGCGTCATCGCTTCGGACGCAATATGGGAGGCGTCGAAGCATGGGGCTATCCCATTACACCCGCTATTTTTCTTCTGGTGGAAGCATTCATCTTCATCCACCTGTTCCGCGAGCGGCCCACGGAATCTCTGATCGGCGTGGGCGGCATGATGCTGGGGCTCATTTTATATTTCTGCGAACCGCGCGCAAATCGGCTCGCGCTTGCATCGCGTGTCCGGGAAGGATAAATTATTTTCAATGAAGACACTCCGCTGTTTTGTCTTTTTGCTTTTCGGAATGGCCGCGGTAGCTTCCGCGCAGGAAGGCGTGGCAAATGCCAATGATATCTCCCGTGCACTGGCGGGGCTCCCTCCCCAATCCGACCCAGCATTAAAACCCATCATGCAGGAAGAATCCTGGCAGAAGCACGCAAGCACGTTTGAAAGCTGGTGGACGCATCGCCCGCAGGCGCAGATAAAGATAGTTTCCGCTTGGGCAGCAGCAGAACTCGAGCCTGCCTATTCGTCCAACGCACCCGCTGTCTATTTTTACAGCGGACCGGACTTTCTCTATCTTTCCACGTTTTTTCCAAATGCCACCACGTATGTCCTGTGCGCAAAGGAACCGGTAGGAAAAATTCCGAGCTTCAATGGCATTTCAAAACAGAATCTTCTTCCCGCGCTGACAAGTTTGCAGAAAGCCTGTCAGTCGCTTCTGAACTTCAGCTTTTTCATTACGGAAGACATGAAAAGTGATCTCCATGCAGCGGAGCTTTCCGGCGTAGCGCCTGTGCTTTATGTGTTGTTGGCGCGCACGAATAAAACAATTCTAAAAGCCGAAGCTGTTGCCCTGACCTCCACCGGAAATGTCATCTCTAGCACTTCCTCCAACCCCAGCGGAATCCGTATCGACTTCACCACCGGGCCTGGTCGTCCCGTGCAGACGCTTTATTATTTTTCCGGCGATCTTTCCAACTCCGGCCTCAAGGCAAATTCCAGTATCCTGAAATTCTGCAGAAGTCTTGGCCCGAGCAACGGATTTCTCAAATCCGATTCCTATCTCGTCCACATGGATGAGTTTTCCATGTCGCGTGATTTTCTCCTCGATAACTGCCGCGTGATTTTACAGGACGACGCGGGAATCCCGCTTCGTTATTTTTCACCGGATAAATGGAACGTGCGTGTTTATGGAAACTACGTCGGACCCATCAAAATTTTCGAACAGTACTACCAGAAAGATCTCGCAGACCGTTACGCAGCAAGCCACCCGAAGCCACTTCCTTTCGGCATGGGTTATCGGTGGCAACCGCATGAATCCGCAGTCATGGTAGCATTTCGAAAGTAGAAGCCGATATTCACGAGAAAATGCACAAGATACTTTTAGCACTTATCTGTTGCTGGGGTATTGCAATCTGCCACGCCGAAGGGTGGTCGGTAGATTCGGCAAAACTCACCGGTTCGGCCCGCTTCCAGGTTGGCGTTACGACAGGGTACGATCCGGAGTACCGGGTAATCGTTTATCCCAATGGCGATGTGCCGAAGGAAACCGGGGTATGCAGCGATGTAGTGATCCGCGCGCTACGTGTTCAAAAAATCGATCTTCAAAAAGAAATCCATGAAGACATGCTTCGCAGCTTTACAAAATATCCTTCCAATTGGGGGCTTTCCCATCCGGATACGAATATCGACCACCGACGCGTACCGAATCTGATGACGTTCTTCAAACGCAAGGGGTTTGAACTGCCGATCTCCACAAAAGCCGAGGACTATCAGCCAGGAGATATTGTGGCATGGAATCTCTGGGGAAGTATTACGCACATCGGAATCGTCTCCGATAAAAAGGATGCAAAAGGCGTTCCTCTCGTTATCCACAACATCGGGCGCGGAGCGCAGGAAGAGGATGCCTTATTTCAATTTAAAATTATTGGTCACTACCGCATTAAATCCTGATGAAACTTGATCCGCGTCACCTTCCTGCCGTTTCCACGCACGCTGCCGATCTGGTGCACGAACACGATTCCATTCTTGGCGAATCACCTGTCTGGGAGGAGCGCGAGCAGGTTCTGTATTGGGTGGATATCGATCGCGGACAGATTCATCGCTATGATCCGGCAACGCGAAAGAATACAACGCATACGCTTCCGACCAAAGTTACGTCCATCGCCCGTCGCACTAACGGCGGGCTGATCGCATCGCTGAAAAAGAACTTTGCTTTTTTCGATCCGAAAACCGGCGCCGTCGAAAATCTGGATGACGTCGAAACCGATCAAATAGAAAATCGTTTCAACGACGGAAAAGTGGACCGACAGGGTCGCTTCTGGGCAGGCACGATGAATGAAGTGCACGTGGGAAATCCCGAAGCCGGTCTCTATCGCTTCGAAGGAAAAGGCAATGTTACGAAAATGATTTCCGAAGTTACTATTTCCAACGGCACGGGGTGGAGCCCCGACAGTCGCACGATGTATTACACCGATACGCTGCGCCATACGGTTTTCGCTTACGATTTTGATGCTGCGAGCGGAGCGATTGCCAATCGCCGCCCCTTTCTCGAAATCGAACCCAAGAGTAACGGGCTGCCCGATGGCCTCACGGTCGATGCAGAAGGATTCGTGTGGAGCGCATTGGTGAATTACGGACGCATGCTGCGAATAGATCCCGCCGGAAAGCTGGAACGCGTGGTGACTTTTCCACCGACGCGCGGAACCTGCTGTACCTTCGGCGGAAAAGATTACGGCGATCTCTACATCACAACGGCGCGCGAATGCCTTTCTCCTGAAGAAATCGCACAGCAACCACTCGCGGGCAGCCTGTTTTGTTGCCGTCCCGGTCCGCACGGAATGGCCGAACCGCTTTTTGTGGGATGAACGATGAGAGGAAAAACATTTCTAATACTGGCAATTATCGACACACAATGGGGCTTCCGGTTTATGTTCCCGCGGAGTGCCGGGAACGTCGTAAAAAACGACGACAAATGACGAATGCCTGCTCCGAATATAATAACCCGTAATTTATGAGCGCGAATTTGAATTTTAAAGAACTTGTTTCTAATGCGATACGATACTGGGAGCCGCGCCGGATTATTTACAATCTTGTATTGGCACTTATTGTTATTGGTTATTTTCTCGCAGGATTGCCGGATTCGATGCAGCGGATTTCGGTGAATGGAGTGCTGGTTGTTTTCATTTTGGCCGTAATTTCCAATGCCTGCTACTGCGCCATCTACATTCCGGATATTTTCGCTCAGATATCTCAATTTCAAGCGTTGTGGCAAAAAATCCGATGGATTCCTTTTTGGGTGGGAGTTGTTTTTGCCAGCATCATCACACGATGGATCAGCATGGGAATGTTTTCCCGATGAGCATCTACTTCCCCGAATACAAGCGCCGTAAAAATTCCGCGTCGGAAAAATCGAGGGAATTTCCCATGCGCACGATGACGAGTTTTTCGGATGGGATGACATACAGGCGCTGACCATAGGAGCCGACGGAGGCGACGAGGTCGGCAGGAGCAGAGCGGCTGATGCAGGCATTGCGGGGCCAGCGGATCATGCAGAGATTCGGCTCGATGGGCATTTCTGATGCGCCGGAAAATTTTGCCTGTTGGTTGAGCCAGAAGCCCATGCCGAACATCGGATTCGGCATGCTGCCCTTGAAGCATTCTTCCAATAGGGAGGGCTTTATGAGTTGGAGAACGGAGAGTGGACCACCGCGCCCGCTGCGCATCAGGAAATTTCCAAAGCGGAGCCATTCGCGTGCGGTGAGTGTCATTCCCGCAGCGAGCAGAGGATTACCGCTTGTGTCGGGCACGTAGCGCCGCAGCGGAATTCCAAGCGGAAGCAGCAGGCGCATTTTCATGTAACTCACGGGTGCAAGTGCGCGGCTCATGAGTTGATGTTGCAAGGTCGCATCGAAGACCTGCAAGGCTGCGGGGCCGTATTGGAAAAGCGAACCCGGTGAGGCGGACAATTTAAGACGGCGGGCATAGGCGTCGCGGTCGGGGATGGTTTGTCCGTGCAGGGCATTGGTAGCCGGAAGGCCGGAGGTGAAATTGAGAAGCTCGCGGATGGTGACTTTGCCTTTTTCACCGCTTCTCCAGTCGGAAAGGATTTTTCCCACGGGTTCCTGAAGTTTAAGGATGCCATCCTGCTGGGCGGCGGCGGCGAGCACACACCAGAAGCCCTTGGTTCCGCTGTAAATGCGCTGTGGTTCATTGGGTGAAGTGCCGGGGCGATAACGCTCGAAGAGAACATTCCCATCCCGCACGATCAGCAGGGCGACTTCCGCTTTTCCCTTTGAATAAGCCG
>JBDSIH010000406.1:0-8961 GCA_039918055.1 Chthoniobacterales bacterium | reverse complement strand
TGTCCGCTACGGCCACCGCGCCGAAAAACCAGTAAATCTTAAGGACCATTATTTCCGCACGCGTGAAGAAGGGTTCGGCAATGAAGTCAAACGCCGCATCCTGCTCGGAACCTACGTTCTCAGCAGTGGCTATTACGACGCCTACTATCTGCGCGCGCAGAAAGTCCGCACATTGATTCGTAAAGACTTCACGGATGCCTTCGAAAAAGTCGACGCCATCATTAGCCCGACATCGCCCGTTCCCGCGTTCAAAATCGGCGAGCGCACACAGGACCCGCTTCAGATGTATCTGTGCGATATCTTCACCATTGCAGCCAATCTCGCAGGCATCTGCGGCATAAGCATCCCCTGCGGATTCACAGAAACCGAAGGAAAGAAACTTCCCGTCGGTCTTCAGCTTCTCGGCAAGGCATTTGACGAAGCCCGGCTTCTTCAGGTTGCGCACGCCTACGAGCAGGCCACGCCGTGGCACAAAGACAGACCGAATCTTTAAGCGGCAGGGAGGGTTGATTCGCTGCTCACCCTTCGGGCAGTGTTCGACTGTCTGATTCGTTTCACTGAGATGTCCCTAACCCTCCCATTTCTTGAATTAGACGTAGTGAAATAAAAGTATCCTTCAGGATACTTTTAATTATCCGTCACACTTTTAAGACGGCGCGACATTTGAAGGATGGGAGGATTAAGGACAATCCTCCCTACCCATCAAATAGTTTTACGACTCTTATGAGGGCAGAAGGTCTTTGACCATCGCGCGTTCTTCCTTGAGCTCATTGACGGAAGCGTCAATTTTCCCACGGCTGAATTCGTTGATCGGAACGTTCTGAACGATTTCCACTTTGGTGCCGTTGCTGCGGATCGGGTAGGAACAGATGATTCCTTTTTCGATACCGTAGCTGCCATCAGAAGGCAGAGCGACACTGTGCCAGTCTCCCTGGGGAGTTGGCTCCACAATGGAACGAACGGTTTCGATAATCGCATGCGCGGCGGATTTCGCAGAGGACAGGCCTCGTGCCTGGATGACTGCCGCACCACGCTGCTGAACGGTCTTGATGAAATCGCCCTGTAGCCATTCTTCATCCTGAATCACTTCCGTCGCAGGCACGCCTTCGATTTTCGCATTCGTGAAATCGGGATACAATGTGCTCGAGTGGTTTCCCCAGATCGCGACATTGGTGACATCGCGCCAATGCTTCTTCGCCTTGATGGCGAGCTGTGTCTTTGCGCGGTTTTCATCGAGACGCATCATGGCGAACCAGCGGTCTGCCGGAATTTCGGGTGCATTGCTCATCGCGATAAGGCAATTCGTATTGCAGGGATTTCCCACCACGAGAACGCGCACATCCGATGCGGCATTCTTTGCAATGGCCTGACCCTGTGTAATGAAAATCTTTCCATTAATGCCGAGCAATTCCTTGCGCTCCATGCCGGCCTTGCGGGGAACACTTCCCACGAGAGCCGCCCAACTCACACCGCGGAAACCTTCGTTCAGATCCGTGGTTACGCTTACACTGTGAAGCAGCGGAAATGCGCAGTCGTGGAGTTCCATAACGACGCCTTCGAGAGGTTTGATAGCCTGTGGAATTTCAATGAGGCAAAGTTCGACGGGCTGATCCGGTCCGAACATGGAACCGGAGGCAATTCTCGGTAGTAAAGAGTAGCCGATCTGCCCTGCCGCGCCGGTTACCGCTATTTTAATGGGTTGTTTCATGATTAATAAACAATGTTTAGTAGTTGAGCGGAATAAGGGATGGCAAGAATTGCTCACAATTCCTTTATTTTACCTCAAACAGGCGGCCCTTTTATGCCGCGCAGCTCTTCCCGAATTTCCCCGCAAACGAAATTTCTATTGGGATTTCCACGAATTGAAAGGGGAAAACGAAATTTATCCCTAAAAGTGAGAAAACCCGTTTAGCCTCATGGCGAAACGGGTTTTCTCGATGCGGGGGGGAATTCTATACGATAGCTTTAAGAGCCTTGCCAGCCACGAATTTCACGGTCTTCGAGGCCTTGATCTTGATCTTTTCGCCGGTTTTCGGGTTCACGCCCATGCGTGCCTTGCGCGATACTACCTTAAAAGTTCCAAATCCAATAAGCTGGACGGTTTTTGTTTTTTTGACGCCTGTCTTAATCCCGTCAATCACGGCATCGACCGCACGCTCCGCATGAGCCTTGCTGGTGTCTCCACCGAGGGATTTCTGAACAGCTGCGACTAATTCCACTTTGTTCATCAATGATTATTTATCTACGTTTTCCTGATCGGGAAAGTGTTCCCCGTTTGGATATCCCGCAACTTAGGTTGCAGGAACGTCGGCGTCAATACTTCGTTAATAAAAAAAGAAGGGGATATCCGGGCTCTTTTCGCTCCTGAAACCTCCCATTCCGGGCTTTGATTTCATGCGAATATCGCCATGATAAAAAGATGAGTTACGAGGATACCATTCGCGCCAATCTTTCCTGCATTCCGGAGCTGCACCCTTCGGTCTATATCGCGCCCATGGCCTACCTGGTCGGAAATGTGCAGATCGGAGAAAACTCCAGCGTCTGGCCGCAATGTTCCCTGCGCGGAGATATTCATCAGATTACGATTGGAGTGGGTTCGAATATTCAGGACGGGTCCGTGGTGCATGTGGATAGCGATTATGGAGCGACGATTGGCAATTACGTCACCGTTGGTCACAAGGCAATCATCCACGCCTGCAAGATCGAAGACGATGTGCTCGTGGGAATGGGCGCGATCATTCTCGATGGAGCGCATATCGGCCATCACTCCATTATCGGAGCTGGTGCGCTGGTGACAAAGGGAACTCAGATCCCCCCCGGCTCACTGGTTCTCGGCGCTCCCGGCAAGGTCGTGAGGCAACTCGATGAAGTCACGCAGAAATCCATCCGCAACTGGGCGGATCGTTACATTATTTTATCACGGGAATATCTGCTTCGGCAAAAAGACGTGTAACGCATTGTTGCCCACGCGATTCTCTGCTAAAAGAAAAGCGCATGAGCAAACCGGTGATTGAAATCAGTGTACGGGCGATTATTCCCACTCCGGGAGGCTGTGCCATTTTTCTCGGTAATGAGGACAAGGTTTTTGTGATCTATGTCGAACCCGGAGTCGGCAGCGCCATCAGCATGTTTCTGAGCGGCACCGAAAAGGAACGTCCCCTCACCCACGACCTGATTGCGCTTTTGCTCACGGCTTTCGGTGCGCGTGTGGAACGCGTCATCATCAACGATCTCAAGAGCGGCACGTATTTCGGTCGCCTCATTCTCTCTGCGGAAAACGAACTCCAGCAACGCAAGATCATCGAACTCGACGCGCGCCCCAGCGACTGCATCGCCCTCGCGCTCCAGCAGAAGGCGCTAATCTATGTCAGCCAGGAAGTCTGGGATGAAGTGGAGGATATGGCCGACATTCTCAGTCAGCTTCAGGAAAAAACGGGCGAGCAATCCGAAGGCGAAGAATAAAAAACGGCTCCCGTTTTCACAGGAGCCGTTTCTAAAGTGATGGCGGGTCGTATTATTTTACGACACCAAATTCAACACGGCGGTTTTTCGCCCATGCTGCATCGCCGGAACCGGAGTCCGCTGGCATTTCTTTTCCAAAGCTGACGGTCTGAATCTTTCCAGCGCTCACGCCTTTGCCGATAAGGGCCTGACGCACGGCTTCCGCACGGCGCTCGCCCAGACTGCGATTGTATTCCTCAGTGCCGCGTTCATCGGTAAATCCGGCAACGATAATCGTCTTGGATGTACCTTTCAGGGCGGAGGCAACTTTATCAATCGTGCCCATTTCGTTTTCACTTACGGTAAAGCTGTCGAAGCCAAAGTAAACAGGTGCGTATTCACCCTTTGCAACGTGGTCGCTGAAAAATGAGGAACCTTCCGTACGGTCAGCAAGCGGAGTGCCATTCACGTAATCGCCATCCACACCGGCGTATTGGTTCTTTTTCTTGTTCGCACAGGAAACGGTGAATGCCAGTGAGACGACGCAAAGGAGAGTAAGTAGATTCTTCATGATTTTATATTTTAGCGGGACCAGGTGGGTTCGGTAACTTTGCCTAACCCTGAGACGATATTTGTTGTGTGACCGGTTGGAACGTCAAGCAGAATAAGACCGGAACCATTGCTGTAAAGGATATGACGCGAGTCCGGGCCCCAGGTGGGATTCTCGGCATTTCCAGATCCTACGACACGCGTGGAGCCGTTTTGCGTATCCAGTATCGCTATCGAAAAGCCCCCACCGCCTCGAACATTGAAAGCGATGCGCTTGCCGTCCGGTGACCAGTCGGGTTCCGTGCAGTAATTATGTCCGGTCTGAACACGGCTGGGATTTCCGCCGCCGGATGGAATGCGGTAAAGCTGCGGGCTTCCGGCGTCATCCGAACAGTAAACGATTTCCTTACCGTCCGGTGACCAGCTTGGAGAGGACTCCGCTCCGCGCGAATGGGTAAGGCGGTGTGCGCCCATTATTCCAAGGCTGATGACATACAGCTCGGGGTTGCCGTCCTTACTGACCATCGCGGCGATGCGTCCGCCATCGGGCGAAAACGATGCGCCGGAATTTGTGCCGGGAAATTTTACGATGCGGTTGCGGGCGCCGGAACCGAGTTCGATGAGGTAAATATCCGCATAGCCGCTCTGGTAGCCGGTGTAGGCCAGCTTGCGGGCATCAGGACTTAATGCGGGTGATACGCTGATGACGCCGTCACGGGTAAGCTGATTCACATTCGCGCCATCATAATCCGCCATGTAGATTTCTTTTTTGCCGCTGTGCGTGGAGACAAAGGCAATCTTACTCGTCGCCATGCCTTTGTTGCCAGTCAGAGTCTCCACAATGTCGTTGGTGAAATGGTGCGCGTTATCGCGTGCGCTGCCGCGATAGGTTTTGGAAAGAACCGTGCTGCCGCCGCGATCAACTACTTTTCCTTCCAGCACTCCGCCTGTGGTATTTCCGCTGACGACGTAGCCGCCCTTGCCGGCATCGACCATGGAAAACCATGCCGCGAGTTCCAGATCATTTTTAAGAACTTTGGAAACCGCTGCGCCATCGGCTCCGCCAATGCTTTGCAGGGAAAGATTAACGCCCTCCCCTTTGCGAATTGTGATGGTCGGCGTTTCTTCCGCAACGAGCGAAAGAAAGGGCAGGAGAAGAATTCCAACGAGAGCGGCTGTTTTCATAATCAATAGAAACTAATGCGTGGATCATACGCATTTCTTTTTTGGATGCCAGCCGGAACGCGACCTATGAGGGATATTTTTTCCCAACAGGATAAGATCCAAAGAACTGCTGAATATCCGCATACTTCTGCGCACCGCGGAGCGCACGACCCACGCTGGCCTGCTGCTGCGCGCCCTCGATCTCGATAAAGAAGACATACGTTTCCGGATGCCCTGGAACCGGGCGGGAAACGATACGCTTCAAATTGACTTTGTGCCGTGCAAAGGGTCCGAGGAAGGAATGCAGACTGCCACAGCGATTTTTCAGGGCGGCGACAAATGCGGTCTTCGCGCTCTTTTTGCCAAGCTTCAGCACGGGCTTGTGACCGAGAACAAAGAAATGCGTCACGTTCCGGATTTCCGGAAGAATGGGGAATTTCAGGATATCGAGCTTGTAAAGCTGCGCCGTTCCGGGAGCAGAAATTGCGGCGGAGTTTTTATGACGCGCCGCTTCCTGGGCAGCGATGGCGGTGCTGGAAACTTTACGAATTTCGGCGTCGGGATAATTGTCCCGCACCCAGTTCCGGCAATGCTGCAACTGCGCAAAGTGGGAATAGATAATCTTAATGGCCTGCTTTTTATGTCCGATAAGGGCAGGCCGCACATCCAACGCCAGCTCCTCCTGAATATGCAGCTCCCCGCCCTGATTGATGAGCAGATCGACCGTATCGTAAATAGTTCCTCCGGAGGAGTTTTCCACCGGCACGATCGCAAGCGCTTTGGGATGGCTCAGAAGAAAATCAAAGATCGCATCCATGCTCGCACAGGGAACCAGATCGCAGTTTTTTCCAAACCTCCTGAGGGAGAGAATATGCGAGAACGTGCCTTCCGGCCCGAGATAAGCGACACTTTTACGCAGCATGACTGGTATGTAATCCACCGATTCCGAACGGCTGCAAGCGCAATCCTGCATTGCCGTGGAATAGAAAGAACATTGCAGGGACGGGCAATTTTGCTCAAATGGAACCATGTTTCATTCACGGTGCGTAAAAAATGGACTGTTTCTGCTGGCAATCCCCCTGCTGCTGACATCGTGCGGACTTTTTAAATCCCGCTCGCCGCAACCGCAAAAGCCCCCAGGCACCTCGCATTTTCCGTTTGGCTTATTCAAAAAAAAGGTGACGCCACCCCAGGCTTCCCTGCCGCTTTGGATGGGGACCATCACGCTCGTCAATTCGGAAAGCCATTACGTGCTGATTGATAGCAATGCTCTGTATGCCGCCACGCCCGGGAGAATATTGACCTGCCTTTCCAAAAATCGTGAGACGGCAAAAGTTCGCGTTTCGTCGGATAAAAATCCGCCATTTTTCATCGCGGATATTGTCAGCGGAGATCCCCAGGTCGGCGAACGCGTCTATGCGCCGGATATTAACCATCGCCCATGATTGATGAATCCTCCATGCGCGAACTCGTGCTGAAGCGCGCTCTGCCGCTATCCGCTTTTGAGTGTGAACTGGACGAGGTTCTAAATGGCTATGCCGCAGAGAGCCTTACCGCGCAAAGGGATTCTCCGGCATTCGACAACTCCATGTTCGACGGCTACGCACTGTCCGAATCCGACCTGCGCTCCGATGCTGTGCTGCATCTTTCAGGAGAGCAGGCGGCAGGCCCCGATCACGGGTTGAATGTAAAGAACGGCGAGTGCATCCGTATTTTTACAGGCGCACCACTGCCCGAAAATACCGCTGCGGTCATCATGCAGGAAGACACTGTGGCGGAAGGGAATAAAATTACCCTGCGCGATACAACGGAGCGGAATTTTGGAATCCGCAGACAGGGAGCGGATGTCTGCAAAGGGCAGAAAATTCTTCGTGCCGGACAGCGGATCACTCCCGCACTGGTCGGCCTGCTTGCCTCGCAGGGATTCACCCGAATCGCCATCGGTCGCAAACCGCGCATCTCGATCCTTTGCACAGGAAACGAAATCCGCCCGGCGGGTGAAAATCTGAAGCCGGGTGAAATCCACGAAAGCAATGGCGCGATGCTTTCGGCGTTATTTAAAAATGAAGCCAGTTCCACGCCCGGCGTCACGCTGGTGTCGGATTCGCTGGAAGCCATCCGCGAGGCCATTCGCGAAAAAAGTGAAAATCAGGATGTGCTCCTCATCAGCGGCGGAATGTCCGTGGGGGAATACGACTTCGTACCCCGTGCGCTGAAGGAGGAGGGTTTTGAGATCGAAGGATATAAAGTGCGGGTTAAACCGGGAAAACCGTTTCTTTTCGGCACGCGTGGCAGACAGCTTGTTTTTGGTTTTCCTGGTAACCCGGTGTCGGCTTACCTGACTGCTTTGATTTTTGCGCGCCCGGCCATTTTGCGGCTTGCGGGAGCGGAAGAGAGCGAACTCGGGCTCCCTATTTCACTGGCTACAGTGGAAAAAGACATTCAAAACCCGGATGATCGACCCCATTATATGCGTGGAAACCTCCAAAACGGGAGTTTTACCCCTACCGGTCTTCAGCAATCCCACGCCCTCTTTGGCTTAAGCCAATCCAACGCGATTGTGCGAATTTCAGAGAAAAGCTCTCTGAGGAGCGGTGAAACAATCCCTGTTTTTCTGCTTCCCTGAAGAAGGATGGAATTGACATAGTCGTTAACGATTATTAATGTTTAACGGCATTAATTAAATATTTGCATGGCAATGTCAGAATCAGACACGGAACAGCAAACTCCCGTTGAGGAGTTAACAGATATCATCATGGGGCTGCAGCGTTGCTTCATGATGAACCTCTCCAAGGAGCTTTCCCGTGGGCAGATGTCTTTCCCGCAATATTTTCTGCTTGGCCACATCGGAGGCCAGAATTCACTTACCATGTCCGAGATCGCGGTGAAGATGAACCATACCACCGCCGCTGCTACAGGGATGATTGATCGCCTTGAAAAACTAGGCTACGTGCAACGCATCCATGCGGAGAATGACCGCCGCAAAGTGATGGTGAAAATAACCAGGAAAGGTTCCGCGCTTGTTACCCACATCCGGCAGGACATTACGAACAATCTGGCATTAATAATGGAAATTCTCACCGAGGAAGAACGTCATGCCTGGTTGAGTATTTACCGCAAAATTTTTGCTTACTGTCAGAACAAGCCCGAAGAGAAAAAATAAAAAAGTTTATGATGCTCTGTTTGAATTACCGGTGGATATTTTTGTCTTTTACCGTTTTTGCCGTCACCGCCGCTTTGGCACAAACTCCCACTCCTACGCCCGGACCAGTCACTGACGCATCCCTGAATTTAGCGCCTTCCCCGACTCCTGCGCTCACGCCGGATAACAGTGTCGCGAGCCCTACTCCCTCGCCTGCCGCAAGCGCGACTCCAAACTGGCTTACCGATATTCCCGCACCCGCGCAGAATGTAACCCCTCTGCCTACGTATACCCCGATGCCAACTCCGGCACCGTACATTGCTCCCGGCAGCGGCGCAGCAGATGAAACGATGCCGACAAATCCCACGGCTCCGAGTGTGACAGATACCCTTCCCCTTCCCGCTCCGCAGAAGGACCAGAACCAGCAGCTCAAGTCTTTTGAAATTACGCCGCGTTCCCTGGATTCCTTCCTGAATCCAAAACTGCCGAAGATGACGCTGGATGATACCATCGCCTTCGCGCTCAAAAATAATACGGATATTCTGAATGCGATTCAGCAGATCCGGAATACATCCGGCCAACTCATTCAGGTTGTCTCGCAGGTCGTGCCGAATGTTACCATCACCTCCTCCTTCAATCAGCAGGCGCAGGCGCTCGCAAACCCT
>JBDSIH010000405.1:0-1624 GCA_039918055.1 Chthoniobacterales bacterium | reverse complement strand
AGACGTCGCAAAGGACCAGGAATCCGGCCTTGTGCGCAACCGTGTGGAGAGTCTCAGGATCGGCGCACAGCCATTGATCGCGACGACCACCTACACGGCGATCAATACGGAGGCTGCGGCAGACACCATCGAGATTTGCCGTCTTCCCGCAGGAGCGCAGCTCCTGGTGAGTAAGTGGAAGGTATCCACAGACGGCGTGGGCGGAACGGGTGCGGCGGTAGCCAGCCTCGGAACCACTGGCGCCGCGAGTGCGTATTCCTCGACGAGCATCGCAATCGTGAGTGTCGGTGACAACGCGGTGACGGCGACCAATGCCGAGGCAGTGACAAATACCGTCCTCGCCGTGGAGACCCCGATCCTCGCGACGCTGGCGCTTTCCAGCGGTGCATTTACCGCCGGGAAGAAAATCACGTTCCGCATCGAGTATCTCATCCCTTAACCCAAACTGCGGCGGGGTCGGTTCATTCCGGCTCCGCTGCTTCTTTATTCTATGGCAGCAAGCGAAACATCTATTTGTAATCTGGCGCTGGGGCGGCTCGGCAACGACAGCATTCTCAGCACCGATGACGATTCTGAATCCGCGCGGGTCTGTAAATTATTCTACGGGCAGACGCGCGATGAGGTGCTGCGTTCGCACCGGTGGAAATTTGCCACCGTGCTGGCATCGCTTGCGCAACTTACGGCGACGCCTGTCTTTGACTGGAGCTACCAGTATCAGCTCCCCACGGATTGCCTGCGCGTGCTGCAGGTGAATGGTTTTGAGCCATGGGAACAGCCGGGACTTTTTGAAATTCAGGGCCGGTTTCTGCTCACCGATGCGGACGGCGCGAATGTGAAATACACGAGCCGCATCACGGATGCCAACCAGTTCGATCCGCTCTTCATCGAGGCGCTGGCGTGCAAGCTCGCCTCGAAAATTGCCGCGGGTCTTACCGACAGCCAATCCCGCGTGCAGGCGCTGCTCACGGAATACAAAACGCTCACCGGCGCGGAGGCGATGCGGGTGGATGCCATGGAGGGCCGCCCGAAGCGCAAGCTGCCGTATGTGCAGAGCGATCTCGTGAATAGCAGGAGGGGGTCCTCGCTCGGTTAGGGCGCTTTCATCATGGCTATCAATCAACTCATCCAAAGTTTCAATGCCGGCGAGCTTTCGCCGCTGCTCGATGCCCGCACCACGCTGGAGAAATACGGCAGCGGGTGCCTCGCGCTGGAGAATTTTCTGATTCGCCCGTATGGCGGTGTAGATCGCCGACCCGGCACGGAGTATCTCGGAAGAGCAAAGTATGCGAATAAGCAGTGCCGGCTTATCGGCTTCAATTTTTCAACAACCACGCGGTTTATTTTAGAGTTCGGCGAGCAATACATTCGCTTCTGGTCCAATGGGCTTCAGGTTGCAGATCCCAATTCCGGGCAACCGCTTGAAGTATCGACTAATTATTTAGAATGCGAACTGCGGCAAATCCAGTACGTCCAGATTAATGACGTGATGTATCTGGTTCATCCCCTGCATGCCGTGCGCAAGCTTTCCAGAATTGCCGATAACAACTGGACATGCACGGATGTCTCGTGGACATGGCCCGCGTTTCTTGACGAAAATACCAGTGCGATAAAAATTACGCCGAGT
>JBDSIH010000404.1:0-2371 GCA_039918055.1 Chthoniobacterales bacterium | reverse complement strand
CGTGAACCGAAAACCACATCGGCATAGCCGGCGCAAATCGGAGCCAGCAGCTTGTTATATTCCGCCGGATCGTATTCCGCATCCGCATCCTGAATGATAACGATTGGAAGACTCACCTGCTCAAACCCTGTAGCAAGCGCTCCGCCCTTACCGCGGTTTTTTTCGTGCTGGAAAAACCGAATCCGGGAATCTGCGGCAGCCAGTCGCTTTACCACCTGTGCGGTACCGTCCAGCGAAGCGTCGTCAACAACGACCAGTTCCCCCACACTTGCTTCTGCAAGAACCGTGGCAATAACCTGCTCTATAGTCTTTTCCTCATTAAAGGCGGGCATCACCACCGAGAGGCAGCCATCCGGGATTTTACAGGTTTCGATAAGGGACATAATCGGCTTCTACTTACTTTGGAATATCCAGACTTGAACGAGTGCGGGACTATTCGCAAGCGTTCTTGGCAAAAATCGTAATTTCAAAGGCTTATCGGAGGAATGCACCAGAATGTAATCGCTGACATTTATATACTGCGCTTTTGCCAGCGGTTTCCACGCGGAGCCATTCCAGCTTTCAACCTGAAAAAATCCTTCTGCCGCATTGGAGAACTGAAATCCCGCAACGTACGGCTTTTCGGAGGGCTGAAGCATGGTCTCCATTCCTTCCATGGTAATCGGCAAAGAGGCATCATCCATCTTACCGACAACGGAAACAACGGACTGATCCTTCAGTAGCGTGCTGGGAATATTGATAATGATCCGTTTATGCAGGCCCGGAAGTCGTATGAAATTCCAGCCATGGTCAGAGAAGGGTTGAAATTCGGGGTCGGAGGATTTCCATGTCCTCATCGCTCCCACGAGAACGCCATTGGGTCGGCTCGCGTCTTTTATTTCATGCACCTTGGTACGTCGATCCACTACGAAGCGGAAATTTTTGGCGTTTTCATTTTTGTAGCTGTCATCAATGAAAATCTCCCCATCCACTCCGGTAAGAAACTCCGTGGTCTTACGGGCCAGGGACCAATCTTCAAAAGGGAGGAAATTATCAGTTTTATAATGTTCCATTACGCCTCCGAGCAGAAGCACGCAGACGCCAATTTCCAGCAGAAGAAGCGGAAGCTTCCACGGAATCCGCTGCAGTACCGCCTTGTCGCACAGAAAGACCATGAGAAATACCACAGGCGCCCCCATGAATGCCGCCGTGCGCATGGGAAGCGTCTGCTGCCATAAACAATAGACAAAAAATACCACGCACGTCACAAACGCGCAGAGCGCAAATTTGAAGGCAGACTTTTCCTTCCAAAGCAATGCAACGCCCAAGGCCAGCCCTCCGAATACATACCAGACGTTGATGCTTTTTTCACCAATCGTGGGCAAGGCATAGAGATGAAGAAAGAGTTGAATTCCTGCAAAGGACTCAAACGTTTTCCCCATCGATTCCGAATACTTGTGAAAAGATTTCACGACCTGCGCAATCACCGGAAGGTAAAGTGCAATGGTGACCAGCATCGCAATGACAGCCGCACGGAACATCCGGCGATTGGGTTGCGCAAGCCAGGTGCATCCAAGAATGGACGCTCCAAAAACCGCATACGTCGGCACGGTATAAATCCCCAGCACCGTGCAAATACATAGAGCAATAAAAGGCCTCTCCTCCCCGGAATCGAGATAGCGCGAACTGAAGATAAAGGACAAGACGGCGAAAAGTCCCATTAGCCCATATCCTCTCGCCTGCATCAGCATCAGATGCGTTTCCGGATTCACGAGCCAGAACCCAAGAAACACGAAGCAGGCAAAATATAGATTCCGTCGCGCAAGAAACCGAACCGCACAAATCACCGTTGCCAGCACGGCCAGCATGGAAATAATCCGTGCCCTCGGAAGAGCATAGGAATTTCCAAAAGGATAAATCGAATTCACCAAATTGAAAAATATGTGATTTTTAGGCGCGGGATAATGCGACATCACCACAAAAGGCCCGCGTGAACTGTAAGCCGAGATCGTGCCGAACTCATCCGCAGAGAGCGAATATTTCCCGCTCATCAGAAACATCCAATAGAAGAGATAAAACAAAGCCGCCGCCACCCCGATGAAAAGCACAGCCTTACGGATTTTATCAAAAAAAGGACTGTTGGTTGAAGCGATCGACATATTGAATGGTGAAATAATAAGTAATTTTGCGGCTTTTCAGCCTCAGGCGCACGCTGCTTTATTACTGGGTTCGCTTAGGAGGGTCACGTTGAAAAATCGTCCCTCCTTTGCGTTCTTCTCCTCGCACTTGCTTGCAATGTCACTCTGAAAGCGGAAACCCCATTCCCGCTTCTGCTGGCAAGCCCCGCCTTCACCAATGGCGGCTCAGCCTTCGGATTATGTCTGCGAAGGCA
>JBDSIH010000403.1:0-20147 GCA_039918055.1 Chthoniobacterales bacterium | reverse complement strand
CGTCATGATACGGAGAAGAGTGGACTTGCCACAACCGGATGGGCCGAGGAGCGCAATGGAATCATCCTCATCAATCTGCAGGTTTATATTTCGCAGGATTTCCGTGACCGGCGCAGGAGCTCGCCCGTAACTTTGGCTGATATTTTTTAATTCGGTCAGTGGAGTTTGCATCAGAGTTCCATTTTGTAGCGCGTATTGGCGATGTCGTAGAGACGCCGCCACACGGTGCGGTTAATTAAAACAACAGTCACGGCCATGACCATGACGGCAGCGGCGAGAAGGGCGAAGTTCCCATTATTCGTCGCCTCGGTAATCAAAGCCCCTAGGCCGGTGGCCCTCAGGGTGTCATTTTTATATTGTACGTATTCGGCCACGATACTTGTATTCCAAGCGCCGCCGGAAGCGGTGATCAGGCCGGTGATGAGAACCGGAAAAATTCCGGGCAGATAAAGCCGCCGCCATCTTTGCCAGCCCTTCAGGTGCAGCAAATCCGCACAGGACAGCAGATCCTGCGGAATCGCGCTGACTCCGGAAACCACGTTAAAAAGAATGTACCATTGCGTGCCAAACATCATCAGCACCACCGCTCCGGTTTGCAGGGTGCCACCAATGACAAGGTAGAATCCGATAAGAAGCGGATAAATCATGGGCGCCGGAAACGATGCGGCGACCTGAATGAAGGGCTGAAGCAGGCGCGACCATTTCGGATGCAGGCCGATCCAGATTCCTGCGGGCAAAGTCCAAAGCAGACTCAGAAAAAGTGCCCCCATCACCCGTAAAAATGTAAGGCTTAAATTTCCAAAAATTCTTCCCCAGTCGTGCAGAGAAAGATGGGAGAGCAGACGGAAAAGATGAATCGCGCCGTAAATTGCCGTGGCAACCAAAAGCAATATCCAGCCGATATATAATGCCGATCCCAGCCACTTTGTCATCGCATGCTGTCGAATGGCAGGAGCGTGAATCTTCTCCGGTTTGTGTCGTGTGAGTCTTCTAAAGTGCTTCCCTATTTTTTGAAGAATCTTTGAGCGGGCGAGCCATTCCAGAACAAAAGACTGCTCTGGCTCGGAAACCTGAATATCCTCCAGCTTGTAACGGCGCGACCATACGACCAGCGGGCGAAGGAAGAAAATATCCATGGCGACGATAACGGCGCACATCATAAGAAGCCCCCCGCACTGGGCTTTTATATTTCCGACTCCCATGGCGACGGACATATAGGAACCCAACCCCTCGAGCTGAAAATTATCCCCATGAAGCGTGAACGCCTCCTCGACCGTGATGAGAAACCACCCCGCCGCAAAGGAGATGATAGCATTGAAAACCAGGCCGCGAACTCCCGCGGGCAATTCCAACTTCCAAAATCGCTGCCATGGCGTGAAGCCGTAAAAATTGCAGATCGCGCGCAAATCCTCGGGGATGCTTTTCAGTGAGTCATAAAAACTAAAGGCCAGATTCCATGCCTGTGCGGTGAAGATCATGAGCACGCATGCCATTTCGAGACCGAAGTTGCTGTGCGGAAACAGGGCCACCATGGCCAGCACGAGTGCGGGAAGAAAACCCAGCACCGGGATGCTCTGCAAAATATCCAGCGTGGGCAGCAGAATCGGCTCCGCCCGCTTGTCGTAGTATGCCCAGTAGGCGTACCCGATCCCAAAAACCAGCGAGAATGCAAAGGCCACCATGGCCCGCGAAAAGGTGTAGATCGCATATTTCGGCAGCGACCAGAGGGAAAGATTGATGACGGCCTCGCTCTGAAAATGTCCCGACCAGGCCTTGGCATTCAGGACGATGAGACTCAAAAATGCGGCAATGACCCCCATGACCAGAATATCTGACCATGTGAAGCGGAATCCCTTGAAATTCAAGGTCCACTTGTGGGGCACATTTATCATAAATTAATCAGAGAAGGATAAGAGAGAATTGGCAAGGCTGTTTCCCCGTTGCAACAAACTTGTAACCTCAATATTGTCCTGAGTTAAATAGAATCCGCTTTATATTTTACAAACATGGAAGGTTAATTTCCCGCCGTGCCCTCAAAAGATTTCACCACCCTGATTATCAAAACCCTTCACGGGCCGGTACGTGTTGTGGTTTCGAAGAAAGGAATCGCAAGGCTGGAATTTTGTCCAAAAAAATCGGCGTATGAAAATTCCGGCGCAAATGAAGAAGTGCTCCCGCCGCCGTGGATTCATGAAATCCGCAATCGCGTGGCCGGCAATGCATCTGCGCTGAAAATTCCGCTAGATCTGCACGGAAGTGATTTTCAAAAGTCCGTCTGGCGGGCGATTTCCCGCATTCCGACCGGTGAGGTGCAGAGCTATCAGGACATCGCAAAAAGTATCGGCATGCCGCGCGCATCCCGGGCGGTGGCGTCCGCCTGTGCCGCCAATCGTGTTTGTGTTCTCATTCCGTGCCATCGTGTGGTTCGGAAGAGCGGCGCATTGAGCGGCTACCGCTGGGGCGTTAAATTAAAGCGTCGTCTTCTGGAATGCGAAGGTGTGTTATTGCCGCTATCTGCCGTGAACAAATGAGCATGGAGCTTCCAGAATCGAATAATTTAACGGGGACGCTACTTATCGCGCACCCCAGTCTTCTCGATCCGCATTTCCGGCGGACCATTGTCTATATCTCTCATCATGATGACGAAGATGGCGCTTTGGGGCTGATCCTCAATCGTCCCACTGGAAAAACCGTTGCCGATCTCAGTCGTGCTGAAGGGCCGGACTTTCTTCAGCCCGTGCCCGTCTTTGAAGGTGGGCCGGTTCAAAAAGACGGCATCCTAATCGCAAGCATCCACTGGCATGAGGTTTCAAGTAATGTCTCTTTCGTCAAAATTGATGAAATAGAGGAGGCAGAGCACCTTCCCCGTGTTCAAAAACAAAACCTCCGGGCATTCCTGGGCTATGCGGGCTGGACCCGAGGACAGATCGAAAGCGAGATTCAGCAAAAGGCGTGGATTGTGATGAGGCCCGCGCGTAACTCGATCCTGTCTGGAAATACGGATGAAACGTGGAAAAAAATCATGCGCGGCCTCGGTCCTATTTATCATCTTCTTTCCGAATCGCCCGATGATGTGACGCTGAATTAGAAAAAAATTCGGGTTTTTCCTGGCCCGATTAGCGCAATTATCAGGGCCACAGACCCAAAAATACGGATTTCTGACATCGCATTTGCCCCTGTTTTCCTACTGTGCAGAGGTCGCGCGGCTTCTTTCTGATGATTTTTTTATTTGGTTTTGATTATGTTGCTGCCAAATATGTGCTATTCTGTGCCGGTCAATTTACTGACGCTTTAATCCGAGTCGCTGCCGACACCGTTTGCCTGATGAAATTCTTAGCCTGCCTATTCCTGTTTTTAGTGACGTTCCTGGTATTCCCGGAGCGTTCTTTTGCTAACCTGACACACCGTCTCGTGGTGGATGTGAGGCATCAGGAAATGATTGTCTACGCAAATGAAGTGGCAATTCGCAAGTATCCCGTTTCCACCTCCATGTTTGGAATTGGAGATAGCCGCGGCAGTTATACGACACCGTCAGGACTTTTCAAAGTGAAGGAGAAAATCGGCACCGGATTACCTTTAGGTGCAGTTTTCAAATCCCGCCAACCAACCGGCGAAGTGCTCTCTGTTAATGCCCGAGGCCGGGATCCCGTTGTTACCCGAATTCTTTGGCTACAGGGTGCGGAAGCCCAAAACTCGCAGGCCTATAACCGCTTTATTTATATTCACGGCACTCCGCAGGAAAAAAACATTGGCCGGCCAGCCAGCTATGGCTGCATCCGCATGCGCTCGAGGGATGTCATGGAGCTTTATGATATCGTAGGGGTAGGAACTACGGTCGAAATCAAGGCGAATGGGGCCCCTCGCCCTACGGCTCATATACTTAGAGGAACGTAAGCAGGCTCCTGGGCGAGTATGCTTTCACATTCGTGGAAATCAGACTCATCATAGTTTTATTTGTTATCGGGACGCTGGCGGGCTGCGCCCATCATCCAAAGTCCCAGTCCGCGCCCAAAAGCATGCCGTCCAAAAGCGGAAATACCGTTCAGGAAAAAAAAATGAAGGATCGCCTGTTCAAGCCGGACATGAATCAGACGAGTTCGTTTAACAACAAGCCCTACGCATCAGGGAGCATCCAAAAATCACGCGAATATCAACCCCAGGAATTTCAGGGGTCAAAATCCGCACCCGTTAAAAATTTCTCTCCAAAATCCTTCCTCGGCCTGAATATTTTCGGCACCAAGGATAAGGGATTCTCCACTAAAACGGCTCCCGTCTCAAATTCACAGTTGGGAAATGAGGATCAGGCCTATCACTCTAAATCCTACGATGCACAGAAGGATTATGCGCGCGCGGGTAACACGGCCAATACAGACAATACCTTTCTAACAAAATCCACCTCGGTTCCGGGGGCGACATCCAAAGAAACCCTCACTCAGGAGGGACAGGCCCTTAAGAAAAAAGTGGATAGTGGAGATATGACGATCGAAGAGGTGCGGGAGCTTCTGAATAAACCCCATTAAATTTATCCCCGAAGCTTTGCGCTTGCGCTTGGCGCACAGGGGATTTAGGGATGCTCGCTCATGAGTTCCGTGGAAGAATCTTTGAATGCCCTGTGTAGCGGTTGCGCTCAGGTGCTGAACCGTGCCGAGCTTTTGGAAAAACTGAAACTCGGCAGACCCCTCCGCGTCAAACTCGGGGTCGACCCAACCGCGCCTGACATTCATCTCGGCCATACCGTCAGTCTTCAAAAGCTTCGCCAGTTTCAGGATAGCGGACACGAAGGAATTTTGATCATCGGTGACTTCACCGCGATGATTGGCGACCCCAGCGGACGTTCCGCCACACGCCCGCAATTGACGCATGATGAAGTCCTGGCCAATGCGAAGACGTATCAGGAACAGGCATTTAAAGTTCTCGATCCCGCGCGCACCAAAGTGGTTTTCAACGGCTCATGGTTTAGCGCCATGTCTTTTCAGGAAGTCATCAAGTTAAACAGCCGCGTCACACTCCAGCAGATGCTTCAACGTGAGGATTTCCGCGAACGTCTCGATAAATCCCTACCCATCCGCGCGCATGAAATCCAATACCCGATCATGCAGGGGTGGGATTCCGTGATGATTGAAGCGGATGTGGAACTCGGTGGTACGGATCAGCTTTTTAATATCATGGTAGGTCGCGATCTTCAGCGCGAAGAAGGCCAGCCACAGCAAGTGGCCATGATGCTGCCAATTCTGGAAGGCACGGACGGCATCCAGAAAATGAGCAAAAGCCTGGGCAATGCCATCGGCGTCAACGAACCGCCAGCCAGCATGTTCGGGAAAGTCATGAGCGTTTCGGATGAAATCATGGCACGTTACTATCTCTTACTTTTTGGAGAAACGCTGGATACTTCCAAACATCCGATGGATTCCAAAAAGGAACTTGGACGCCGCATCGTGGCCCGCTTTCATTCCGAAGCGGAAGCGCAGCATGTCCTGGAAGATTTCAATACCCGCTTCAGCTCTAAGAATCTGGAAAGCGCAGACCTGCCGGAATATGTTCCCGGCGCGGAGATACAGGATATCCTCACAGCTGTGGTGGATGCCTATCAGAAATGCTTTAATCAGACCCGCTCGAAGAGCGATGCCCGTCGCCTGATCGAACAGGGCAGCGTGCAATTGAACGGAGAAAAAATTTCCGCGATCAAAGCGCCATTTTCTCTCGGTATGACTGGTATCCTTCGGCTCGATAAAACGCGTGCCGTGCGCGTGCAGGCAACCTAACGCGAATTACTTCAAGCGTTTCGGACGGGGATTTACAAAGCGGAACCAGTTTCCAAAATGTTTCTTAACACCCTCGCGAAAGCTGAGGTAATTCTGCACCACATCACCAGATGTCCGGATCGCGCGTAAAACATTTTCCGCAGTAAGTTCCGGAATCTCGAAGCGGGAGTAAGCGGTCCCGATGGCGCTGGCATGGTGAGAGTCGCTTCCTGCGATCAATCCAAGACCCCGTCGCTGCGCATATTCCAGAGCTTTATGGTTATACCGCTTCATCGTAACCGCCGCGTTAAAAATTTCGAGTGCATCAATGGGCAGCGTCTCCAGCACATGTTCACGGATACCCGCTCTCCATGTATCATAAGGATGGGCGGGAATGACCACGCCGCCGAGGCGATGCACTTCATTGCAGACTTCCAGCGCAGGTCGTCCTTTCATGACTGGCAGTGTGACGCCAAGACAAAGCAGGTGGCCCTCCGCCGTGGAAACTTCCACGCCGGGAATAATCAAAAATCCATCCACCGCAGTTCCATCGTCACGGATTTTTCCAATACTGCGAAGATAATCAACTGCCTCACAGGTGTCATGGTCGGTAATGGCGATGCCGTGAAGGCCCTTGGCCTGGGCAGCTGCAATCATCGCTTCTGGACTGCACGCCCCATCTTTTGAATAATGGGTGTGCATGTGAAGGTCGAAGTTACGAAGCATGATTGACATTTAGACGACAACGCTGCCGATAATGTAAAGGACGATTAACTGTATGCAAATTGGATTTAAAGAATGGGCGCTCGTTTGTGAAGCGCTTGGAACAGGGCAGCAAAGCCTTATCCTGCGCAAAGGCGGCATCGCTGAAGGCCGCGATGGCTTTCGCTTTAAACATGAGGAATTCTGCCTTTTCCCCACCTGGTTTCACGAACAACTCTCCAAGACCACCCTGTCCCGAGACATCACGCTTCCCGAGCAGTCCGAAGACGAAATCGAAATCCGCTATTCCGTGGTGGTGGAATGGACCAAACTCGTCACCGATCTCGAGAAACTAAAATCTCTCCACACACTGCATATCCTTCACGAAAGTGTTCTGGATGAGCGTTTTCATTACGATGATGAAAAAGGCGTTCATGTCGCATTCGTACGTGTTTTCAGACTCGATCCGCCAGCGCGTCTCAAAATGGAAAAGCGCTACGGGGGATGTCGTTCCTGGGTCGACCTTACCGAAGATATGGATGCCGCCATGGTATCCGTGATTAGCGATGAGGAACATTCCCGGCGGCGTCAGCTACTGGAAAAACTACTGAGCTGATCAGACGACAGCCATTCCAAGTTCCGTCTTCCCATATTCCACTTCCAACAGAATCGGCACATCCAGAAGCTCCGTCAAAACGGTACGGTTCGAATGTGCGACCGCATCAGGAATAAGCGTCGTTTGGTTTAAAACAATCCCCCCGCAGATAAGACCCGATGCACGGATACTTTCTATAGTAAGCAGCGTGTGATTGATGGCTCCAAGGCGATTTGCGACCACCACCACGACAGGCAACCCCAGCTCCCTGGCAAGATCACGGACAAAGTAATTTCTTTGAATGGGCACCAGCCAGCCGCCGACTCCCTCGACCAGGATCGAGCGATATTGAGCGCGAAGGTGCTGAAAAGTTTTTTTGATCAGTTCCAGATCCACCGTATTTCCGCCGACGAGCATGTTGGTATAGGGCGCGGCAGGAAGCGGAAGCGCGCACGGGCAGATACTATCTTCATTGAGCGTATTATCAGCCGCAGCGCGCAATAAGCGCACATCTTCCATATCCCCACAGGAAATGGGCTTAAGCGCGACGGTATCCATGCCCGCAGCGCGAAGCGAACGCGTCATTAATGCGGTAACAAAAGTTTTGCCCACCCCGGTATCCGTGCCGGTGACAAAATAATTCATTTCTTTGCGGGATGAGAGGTAGCCTCGAGGAAAATGCTTTCCAGCGTGGTCTGCGGTTTGCGGATAGCAACCAGCTTCGTGCCGGAATCCTTTATCAGCACCTGCACTTTTTCCAGAAATTCAGGAGAGGCATTTTCCACAATGACCTCTGTCTGGTTGGCAATGGAAACCAGATCGTCCAGCTTACCTTCACGAACCATTTTTCCTCTGGAAAGAATAGCCACGCGATCACACACCTCTTGCACCTGCTCCAGCAAATGGGAGGTAAGCAGAACGGTAATACCACGACCTTTCAGGCTGATAATCATATCCCGGATCTGTCGCGACCCCGCAGGATCTACGCCGGCAGTGGGCTCATCGAGAATCACGAGCCGCGGCTCCTGCATCAATGCCTGTGCAAGCCCGATACGCTGGAGCATACCCTTGGAATAACCTCCAACCCGTCGATGGCGCGCATCCTCAAGACCCACCAGGGCGAGAAGCTCATCAATGCGTGCTCTTAATTTTGCGCCGGCTAGTCCGCAAAGCTTACCGTAAAAGCGAAGTGTCTCCTCACCGGTCAGAAATTTGTAAAAATAAGGATTTTCCGGAAGGAAGCCGACCTGTTCACGGCTGGCGACTTCCCTGGCATCGCGACCGAAAATCTGGGTGCTTCCCGCAGTGGGGGCGACAAGACCCAGAACAATCTTGAGCGTAGTGCTTTTTCCGGAGCCATTGGGTCCGAGCAATCCATAAACTTCGCCCGGATTAACCACTAGACTGAGATTATCAATGGCTATGACATGTCCGCGCCGCAAGGGTATCGGATAGACCTTCGTCAGGTTTTCGATCGAGACAGCTGGGGTTGACATAAGCTTATTCTATAATTTGAAAACCGCGGAACTCTTGCAAGGGGGAAACTTCAATATCTTCCTTTTTGATGTGTCCCGCGAGCACACTTTCCCGAACTCCCTGCATAAAAGCCTCCACCTCGGTGTCCTCACCGGCCAAAGCCAGTTCTACCCGCCCGTCGGCTAAATTTTTAACTGTGCCGGTCACATCATATTCCCGGGAAATCTGCCGGATGGTAAATCGAAACCCTACTCCCTGCACTTTTCCTTCGTAAAAAATGCGTTTCGCGACTCTGGCCATATCAGCGGATCTGGCCCTCGCCCCGGATTACATATTTGTAAGTGGTCAATTCCTCCAGCGCCATGGGACCGCGCGCATGGAGCTTATCGGTGCTGATGCCGATTTCGGCGCCAAATCCAAATTCCGCCCCGTCGGTAAACCGTGTGGAGGCATTCCAATAGACCGTCGCCGAATCCACCTCATTGAGAAAACTCTCCGCGGCCTGCGTATCCTTCGTGATGATGGCATCGCTGTGGTGGGAGCCATAGCGGTTGATATGCGTCACCGCCGCTTCCTGATCGGAAACAACGCGAACCGCCATAATCAAATCAAGATACTCGGTCGTCCAATCTTCATCGGTCGCCGCTTTGATCCCGGCCCCAAGAATTTTGCGCGTCGCCTCATCGCCGCGCAACTCTACCTTGTTCGCTTCAAGCGCGGTCGCCAGCTTTTTTAAAAACTCAGGCGCGACCTCCTCATGAACGAGAAGGGTCTCCATCGCATTACAGACGCCGGGACGCTGGCATTTCGCATTGATGACAATCTGCTCCGCCATGTCGAAATCCGCGTCTTTATCCACATAGATAATGCAAACGCCATGAAAGTGCTTAATGACAGGCATGCGCGCATTGGAAACCACCGCCTCGATAAGCGCATGGCCGCCGCGAGGGACTATGACGTCGATGAATGCATCCATCTGCGACATGATCTTTACCGCTTCACGGTCGGTCACAGGAATCAGCTGCACGGAGTTTTCAGGCAGCCCTGCTTTCGCGCCGCCCTGCTGCAGGGCCTCGGCGATGGCCAGGTTGGAATGAAATGATTCTGATCCACCGCGAAGAATTGTCGCATTGCCGGTCTTGATGCAAAGCACGGCCGCATCAGCCGTCACATTCGGACGGGATTCATAAATAATTCCAACTACTCCAATCGGCGTGCGAATCTTTGTAATGCGCAGCCCGTTTGGCCGCGTCCATTCGCGAATCACTTCGGCAACGGGATCTGTCAGCCCTACCACTTCACGAATTCCCTTTGCCATGGATTTGAGGCGATCCGCGTTAAGACGCAAACGATCAACCATAGGAGCGGAAAGGCCGTTTTTTTCTGCCTGCTCGATATCGCGGGCATTTGCCTCGAGAATTTTGTGGGGATTGGATTCCAGCTCATCCGCCATAGCTGTCAGCGCACGGTCCTTATCCTGGCGGGATAAACGCGCAAGGGCGCGGGAAGCCTCGCGGGCTTTTGCGCCGATATCATGAATTTGCTTGGTTAAATCGCTCATGAAAAAATAAATTTAAGCAGGAAAGGAAAGCGGTTCACAGGGAAGACCGTGCGCTCCGGCAACTGCTTTACAAGTGACTTTTCCATTCATGATATTAATTCCCGACAACAGACTGGGCATGCGCTTTACTGCTTCATCCAACCCAAACTCTGCCAAGGTTTCAATGTAGCGATAGGTGACATTTGTCAATGCCTGGGTCGCCGTTTTCGCATAGGCACCGGGCATGTTTGCCACGCAGTAATGAATGACCCCTTCTTCGACGAAAGTGGGATTATTGTGCGTAGTCGGACGTGTGGTTTCCGCGCAGCCGCCCTGATCGACGGCGATATCCACCAGCACACTGCCCTGTGGCATGAGTTTGAGCATTTCACGTGTGATTAATTTGGGAGCCTTCGCACCCGGTACCAGCACGGCCCCGATCAGTAAATCCACATGAGGAAGCAATTCCATCAGTCCAGCTTCGCTGGAGTAAAGCGTATGGGCGGTGTGCATCGTAATATCCAGAAAACGCATACGCTCGACATCCACTTCCAGAATGGTGACGTCTGCACCGAGGCCTGTCGCCATGCGTGCGGCATTTACGCCGGAAGTGCCGCCGCCAACTACAACGACGCGTCCGGGTAGCACGCCGGGAACTCCGCCAAGCAGCACACCCTCGCCGCCGGAATGTTTGGCGAGAAGATTTGCGCCTACCACGATGGACATTTTGCCCGCGATCTCGCTCATCGGCTCAAGAAGGGGCAGGCGATGATTTACCTCAACCGTCTCATAGGCAATGCAAGTAGCACCACTTTTCATCAGCGCTTCGGTAAGCGTGCGATTAGCCGCAAGGTGGAGATAGGTAAAAAGAATGTGATCCTTACGAAGAAGACCGTATTCGGCAGGAAGAGGCTCCTTCACCTTCACGATCAGGTTGGCTTTTTCAAAGACCGCTTCGTGCGAATCCAGAATCTCGGCGCCTGCATGGCGATAATTTTCATCGGAGAAACCGATACCGATTCCCGCACCGGTCTCGACCAGAACTTTATGCCCCCGTTTTGTCAGTTGATAAGCGGTGGAGGGCAGCATCGCCACCCTGTTTTCCTGTTCCTTGATTTCCTTTGGAACGCCAATAGTCATGCAATAAGACATAGCCCCTCTAAACTACCCGAAAGGAGCAGCCCGAAAAAGGGAATTCTAGGAGAGAAATGGACATTTGCGGAACTTCCGTGTAATGAAAAGTTTCATCCGACGCATGAAATTCCTTTTGCGCATTTTACCAATCCTTGTCTGGGCCGTCCTGTTGGCCCCGCGTCCTGCTTGCGGGGAGGACATCGAAGCGGACTCCAGAGCCTATATGAAAGAGGAACTCGGTGTTAACGAATACACCGCTCCCTCCATTGCGTGGTTGCTGAAAAATCTCGATCTGTTTCGTCCCATTCCCATGGAAGTCGTAGATCGTTCACACTGGGATGATGTTTTCTCAAATCGTCTCCAGACGTCTCTGCACTTTGGCACATTGATTGCGGACGGATTCATTATTGTCACCAATGAGCATCGCTCAGATATTCAGGATGTAGGGCGCGCACTTCTGCGACAATCGAAAGCGCTGGGTGTGGGAAGCAGCCTGACACGACGCAGCAATAAACTCCTGCAGCTTGGGGATAAAGGCGACTGGGCGGATCTCCGCATGGAATTGATCGGCACTCAAAAGGACGTGGAGGAATCCATGATGGAATTGCGCGATGAGCAGATTGCTCACATGATCAGTCTCGGTGGCTGGCTGCGCGGATTTTACGCAGGCACAGTGGCTGCAAGCGAGCACTACACCGCGAAAAAAAGCGACGTTTTAAAAAATACGGACATTATCGATTACTTCATCGATCGGATGGATACGTTACATCCGAAGCTAAAAAATACGCAGTTCGTCACGGAGATTTCCTCGCGCCTGAAGACGATTCGTAAAATTGCCTCCGAAGCGAAAGACCGCCCCCTATCCCTTTCTGAAGTGCAGGAGATGCGCAGACTATCTCAGGAAATCAACCGCATCATGGTTTCCAAAGTAGACGCAGAAGGCAACGTTCATGAGAAAAAGTAGCCCTTCGGAGCAGGAAGTCCGAAGCTTCTACCGCATCACGAATAAATTTCTGGCAGAAACGTACGCGCGTTATCCCCAATGGGCAAGCCGCCTGGGGCTTACAAAATTTCACGGACGCCTCGGAAATAACTCTGCCGCAACGCATCAGGCGCAGATTAGCTTGATCGAAAGGACGCTCTTACAAGTGGAAGGCCTGGCGGAAGATGCATTTTATGGCGATGACTGGCTCAATCGCCGCGCCTTCATCGCATGGCTTCGCACTGACCTTGTGCGTGAAAAAATACTCCGTCGAAGAGAGCGTAATCCGCAGATTCACTGCGAGGAGGCGACAGAGGCGATCTTTCATCTGCTCGTGCGCTACTCCGGCAATCTCCGGAAAATGGTGCCGCAGATCGAATCCCGCCTGAAAGAAGTGCCAAAGTTTCTCGCGGAGGGTCTCCGGCAATTGCGAAACCCCGTGCCGCTATGGGCAAAACTGGCGCGCAGCACGGTGAAGGGGAGTATGGAGTTTTTTTCCGAAATCGAACCGGAAATCGTGCGCCTTTCCTCCAATCCAAAACGCACGAAAAAACTTTTTGCCGATGTGCAGAAAGCACTGGGAAACTACCGCAAAGGCATTGCAAAAAAGCCTCTGGGTAACGCCCGCGATTATCAGACGGGGCCAGAACTATTCGAGCTTCTTACACGGGAAAGACTGGGTATTTCGTTATCTATCACAGAAATAGAATCGATCGGCCGCCGGCAAATTACGAAAATTAAACAGGAACTGAAAGCGGAAGCGAAACGCTTCGGCTCCGCATCGGTGGACAACATTCTAAAAAGCGCTCGCGAACAATGGAAAATATCCGGTGATTTGCGGGCCATATACGAAAAGAAAACTTTCGGCATCCGCGACAATCTTGAGCATCTGAAGCTTGTCTCTTTGCCAGCACAGGAAAATCTCAAGGTCCTGGATGTGCCTGCATTCTTACGGTCACAGTTTCCAACGGCGGCGTATTCGCAGCCCGGTGCATTTGACCGCAAGCAGGAGGGTATTTTCTGGGTCAATGATCTGGGAAAAGGAAAGCCCGCTGCCGAGGCTCTGCGGGAAAGACAGCAGCATTTCGGACTCGAACTCACCTGCGCGCATGAGGCTTATCCCGGCCATCACCTTCAATTCGTTATTCAAAACAATCATCCGCAAAAACTGCGGCGCCTGTTTGAGCATTCGGTGTTTTATGAAGGGTGGACGCTATGGTGTGAAAAGCTTTCCGTGGAAAAAGGCCTGATCCGTCATCCACAGGCAAAGCTTCAGCAACTTCATGATTCGCTATGGCGCGCTTATCGCATTCTTATCGACTGCGGACTACACTCGGGAAAGATGAGTATTCAACAAGCTATGGATGTGTTGGTAAAAGGCCTTGGATTTACAAAGTCCCGTGCGCGGGCGGAAATCAACTGGTATTCCTCCGCGCCAACGGTGCCGATGAGTTATCTGTTGGGACGCCTTGAAGTGGAACGCCTGTTCCGCTGGTTTACTAAAAACCGCAGCCGCGATTTGCGGGCGTTTAATGACTGGCTGCTTTCGTACGGTGCAGTGCCCCAGAACTGGATCTGGGAATCCCTGCGCCGACAGCCGGAGTAAAGTGACGCGCGTTATTCGCCGCGTTTTTTGGCTTCGAAGGTGAGCACCTGATTGTAGAGGCTCTCGTTGAAGTAGTTGCCGCCGCCCATGAGCGCTTCCACACCTTTTTTCAACTCTTCCATGCCGCCGCTCTTTTCCACCACCCCGTCCACCTTGGCCTGAATGGCGATGCGGATCGCATTAACATCCATCACTCCGGAGGAAATAAGAATTCTTGTGGCGGGAAGCTTGTTCTTAAGAACGTGTAAAATTTCCAATCCGCTTACTTCGGGAAGACGAATATCGACAATGACTATATCCGGTTTTAATTCGAGGCATTGCGTGACAGCTTCACGTCCGTTTCCGCTGGAACCAATAATTTCCAGACCGGGTAATGCGTTTTTGAGGTAAATGGGATAAAGATTTCGGAGCGTTTCTTCATCCTCGATGATGTAAAGAGTTTTCATCGTGAGCGTTAACGGAATCCTTACGCATTCCCCATCATTCGTCGAGCAAATTAATTGAGTTGTCGGAGAAACACAGACACCAACAAATCTCTTTCCTGCTTGTATAACATATTCTCGGTAATGCCCGAAGCGACCTGAATGGCATCATCATGCATTCCATTTGCCTCCAGTACGGCGGCATATATAGCGCGCAACTCGGGATTCATCTGGGGCCAGTCCACACGCAGGTCTTTATAAACATTTAATGCGTCCTTGGGTTTGGACTGTTTCAGATACAGCAAGGCGAGCGTCGTGCGGAAAGGAAGGCTTGCCGGATCCTGTGTAATGAGTTGCTGCGCTTCCGTTTCCTGGTTCGTTGCCTTGCCGAGTAAAAGACTGAAAAAGCGTTGATCATTTTCCACGGAGTCATCTTTTGGCCAGCGAAGGTGCATTTCAGTAAGAATGGATACAACGGCTACCGTATCCCGCTTCTGGGCAGCCAGGGCGAGAAGCGCCTGATAACCGGCCCGGGCTGTAGTGGGGCTCCTGAGAAGTAACGTGAGTGCCTCTTTGGTATATTCCGGCATTCCGATCTGCTTGAAATATCCCGCAAGGTACCAAATTATTTTGGCATCCCGTTTCGCGTCTGTAATGGCTTTACGGTAAAAAAGGGCCGCCTGTGCAGGGTCATTCAGCGCCGCAGCCGCCCTGCCACGAAAAAGAGAAATGAATGGCGCTTCCAGAGGAGGAGCTGGCTTTGTGTTTTGCAGAACCCTGGTCACTTCCCCCCACTCTCCCAGTCCCGCCTCGGCATCCAGCCAGATGAGAAAATAATCCCGGCGACTTAGCGCTGTGTCTTTGGAAAATAATCGAAGCACCAGATCGTACTGTTGATGTTGGTTTAACCAACCGCCAAAGTCGCGCAGCTGCTCAGGTGGTGCATTGCCAAATTCTTTCATCAGGCGGGAATACACCTCTTTAGATTTACTGGGATCAAAATGCACCTCCCAGTCCGCCGCCAACAGCCTGGCATCCTCATCAGACAATGGGTGATTTTCGATGGCGATCATCCACTCGCGCGTTTCAGCAGGATCGCCCTGGGGAATGCGCAGGAGATATTTGAGAGCTGCCAGCCCGGCTTTCTCTTTGCTCTTTGCCATTTTTTTCAGAATTTCCACGCCCTCGGCACGTTTAGCCGGATCAGGGCTTACTGCGAGAAGGCGGCCCAGCAGAACAAGCACATCCTGATTACCTGGATTTTTGGAAAGGATATCACGCAGCTCCACTTCCGACTCCGCAAACTTTCCCTGCATCAGCAGAACTTTGGCATTCAGGGCGTGGGCTTCATTATTCTCCGGCTCTGCCTTAAACACCTTCTGAAGCACGTCTGCAGCTTCTGTCAGATCCTGTTGCTGCACGAGAAGTCCGGCATAGAATAGTTGATCCTGAGTATTTGCCAGACCGCCTGCATCTAAAGCGCGATACAGTTCAATCGCCTGCGGATGCCCCAGTCCCGCAAGGATTTTGCCCACGGTACGCTGCACTTCAGGATTCGCGGGGCTTAATTGATATGCTGCGATCGCAGCCTGCTGTGCGGCGACATAATCTTTTGAAATAAATAATTTCCCGGCTTTTGCACTTAACTGCAGGGCGCGCCAGTTTCGGATCGAAGGGCCTCCGTAAATAATTGCCAAAGACGCTCCCAGCAAAAACAGAACCAGAATGACCGCAACTCCGGCAAAAAAATTTCGCCAGCTTCTGGGTTGTTGGTAGTCGTCGTTCATCGCTTCCTGTTTAAATAAATTTCGAGATATCGCCAAGAACCATCCCAATCTCCATTTTCTGCGGCGGCGCGTGCGGCAAGCAGATAAAGGGCGTTTGGCGCGTCTTTGCGCTTACCGAATTTCCCTATTAATTCCTCAATAATAGGGGAATCCTGGGGAATGGACAAAAACGGTAGAAGCGAAACGCCCCGAATAAAATTGGCGGGATCTTTTTTCCATTCCTCGTAAAGCACCTCTTTGTTTCCCTCTGATTTACCAAAATTCAGGGTCTGATGCGAAATTACAAGCCTGGATGCTTTTTGAAACTCTCCGATCTTTGCATAGGCTTTCGCAAGGGCTATATAGGCTCCCGGCAATTCTTTTATCATCTCCAGACCTTCAACGCCGGATCGAGACTCCACCGTTTGGAAAAACCGGGGAGATGTCAGGGAATCGAGATTATTACGGTAACGATCCATGAAAATTTTCACTTCCAAAATCACATCGCTTTGCGGAATAAACTTCAGACGCACAATCATCAGATCCGTATCATTCCATCCATATTGCAGTAGCGTTGCGAATACCGGAGGGTAGGGCTGGGATTCCGTTAAATATAATTCATAGCGTCCGATGCGCAACTGGCGCGGCGTACTGCGTTCCAGAGCACGAATGAAAGGCTGCGAAGCCTGCTCGGGATCATGTCTCAACCAATCCCTCGCGGCATCCTCTTCCGGCACGGGAGAAAACGGCTCCATACGCGAAGCAAGCTCCAGTTCGCGACGTGCGGAATCCGGATTTCCGCGGGCAGCAAGAATATTGCGGCCGGATATATAGTGCACCTTGTAGTCCAGAGGGGTCTGAATTTTTGCCTGATCGAGTGAAACTTGGGCTTCCGTAAATTTTTCCTGAGCGCGAAGCGCCGCCACCTGGCGCATCAATGTCGTATTTTGATACCCCCCCATTCGCCATTTTGGCTGCACCCATTCGCTGATCCATAACAGCGACATTCCGCACAGAAATAATAAAATGACATTGGCCGGCCATCTTTTCCTGAGAGAAGTTCCAGGCCCCGGCCAGCACAGAAAAAGAAAGAAACAAAGAACAAGAAATGTTCCCGTTTCATGAGCGGAAATATCAAAATAACTATGGAGAAGAAATTGCGCGCAGCCAACCATTCCGGCAATGCGCACGGTGGAGATTTGAGGTGCTTTGCCGCGAAGTAATCGGACAATAATGAGAATGGCTATAGCAAGCGCCGCCAGCATTGCCGGAACTCCCAGATCCGATGCCAGCCAGAGCCAATCACTTTCCGGGTGCCAGGTGCGAAAATCCCATACGGCGCTTCGATAAAGAGGAAATACGGCGTCAAAATTTCCCAGCCCCGTACCGAAAAGAAAATTATCCCGGATCATCGAACATGCGTCTTTGTGAACAAGAAAACGAAAATCCCCCATCAAATCAAAAGATCGTGTGCCCGGCCCGAGAAAGCGATTTAGCGTTTTCCCACCGCCGACAAAAAAGAAAGCCGTGAAGACAAGTAATACCGTGACGGAGATCGCAAAGGCAGCCGTTCTTTTTCGATAAAATGCAAAAAGAGCGCCGTAAAGAATCACGCCGAATCCAAAAAGCAAAATCCCCGCCCGGGAATAGTTCAGGACAATGGCGACGAGGGTCCCACACAATGCGAATATCCAGAAAATGCTTCGCGCCCGCCCGTGCCGCCAGTCCGAATGGATCAGCGAAACGAGCAAAATCGATAAGACCGACAGTAATGTTGCCATCTGGTTCCTGCTCCGGAAGGGGCCAATGGTGCCATCCGTGGGCCAAAGTGCAAAAGACCAGTGTTTTGTCCATGCCAGCAGGCTGACTGCCACCAGGGCAATGCCCAGAAGTGCAAAAATAATGGCAAGTTTGCGGCGCTGCTCATTATCCGGCTTATGGCACAATATCCACCAGACCATTGCCAGCCCTCCGTAAAAAAATGGCAGCCAATCGAAAGTTACCCACGGTTGCGGCGAGATGAATGTGGTAAGATTTCCCGCTCCCATGGCTTCCCATTGCGTTCTCCACCCCTGCTCTGCCGAAAGAAATCGATAGGGCAAAAATGAAAGTAACGGCGCCAGCGACAGGAAGAGAAAACAACTGCTGAACACCCTTCCAGGGGTAAATTTAGGGGGTGATACGGCGTATAAAAGAGTAACTCCCAGCAGAAAAACGACTTGCACCCAACGCTCCGCTCCTCCCCCACAGCAAAGCACAAACCACACCAAAATCAGGAAAAGAATATAACCCCCTCCCGAAGCCTCCCAGCGGCTGGGAATCACCGGGATACTTTCATTTGGGGAGCTATTGGCAAATTTGCTGCGCATTCGCTTATAAATGGGGGTTCAGAAGGTGTTCAGATTGTTCAAATTACGTTGAATTTCCCCTGATAATTCGCTACTTATCGCACATGGCATCTATAAACAGGAAGAGCAGTCTTGAAAAACTGACTCCTCTTCAGGAGGAAATCATCGGTATTTTCATAGAGATTGCGCAAATGCTCTCACTTCCCCGCTCTCTCGGTGAAATTTATGGCATGCTTTTTCTAAGTCCAGAACCTTTAACACTCGATGATCTGGTCAAGTGGCTCGGTATCAGCAAAGGCTCGGCAAGCCAGGGGCTTCGACAACTCAAAACCCTGGGTGCTGTGCGACCACAATACAAGACTGGCGACCGTCGCGAACATTTCAGCGTGGAGCTTGAACTGCGAAAAATCGCCAGTGGATTTCTCAAAGAGCATGTTGAGCCGCATCTGCAGAATACGGCACGAAGACTTGAGTCTCTTGACTCCCAGCTTGGCGTCACAACCGACCATCTCGATTATGATTTTCTCCGTGACCGCGTTGATCGCCTCGAAGGCTGGCATCGCGCAAGTCAGGAAATTCTGCCTCTGATGTCCACGTTTCTTAAACCATGATGACAACCTGCTCTCCCCATTGGCATTGCCTGCGTGTGCGGCCAAAACAGGAGGGCAGTTCCGCGAAAACATTACGTCTTGAGGCGGATATTGAAGTCTTCAGTCCTCGCATTCGCTATAAACGCGCGCGAACAACCGGAATCGCGTGGGTAAATGAAGCAATGTTTCCTGGCTATATTTTTGCGTATTTCGATTACATCACCAAATACCGCCATGTACTTTCCATCGGAGGCATTGCCACCATTGTGGCCTTCGGAGGAGAACCCGCCATTGTCGCCCCGGAAATCATTGCCGATCTTCGTAATGCCATCGCAGACGAGGAAACGATCGAAATTGAAGACGCAATCCAGACCGGTCAGGAAATTAATGTCATCTCCGGTCCGTTCAAAGGGGTGCGGGCACTGGTTACGCGTGTGATGCCTGCCAAGGATCGTATCTCGGTTTTGCTGGAAGTGTTGGGGATGGAACGGGAAGTCGAATTACAGACCGATACCGTTCTTCCCGACCTGATTCATCCGATGCGCAAAAGTGCATCAGACCAAACATAAATAAACTGAAACCTTCGCCAGAAAATGCGGAGTCGATTAGCGGAATTTTTTATATCCCGCCAGGGGCGGCAGCATGTACAGGTTTAATTACGTCTGTTCCTATCGCAACTCATTGACGCCGCCATGCAGATCGAAACTTTTAAATCATCGATAAGCTCCAGAGTCCTGACGCTGGAGGCCGGGAAAACCGAGCGCCACTATTGGCGCGACCTTTGGCGTTACCGGGAATTATTTGCGATTCTCGCATGGCGCGATGTCTCGGTGCGCTACAAGCAGACGGTCATCGGCGTGCTCTGGGCGGTGATTCAACCGGTCTTTAACATCGTGGTGGGCACCGTCATATTCGGCAGCCTCGCCAAACTTCCTACTCCGGGAAATGTTCCTTACGCACTCATGGTCTGCGCAGGCATCCTGCCGTGGGCGTTCTTTTCAAACTGTCTGACTACGGCGAGCAACAGTCTGGTCAGCAATGCGAGCCTTATCACTAAAGTGTATTTTCCGCGCCTCATTGTTCCCGCTTCGGCAATCGTGGTCTCGATGATCGATTTTCTTATTACTTTCGTAATTTTACTGGGAATAATGGCCTGGTATCACTTCGTTCCTACCTGGCGGCTGCTTACCATTCCGCTTTTTCTGATAATGGGGATCATCGCCGCGCTCGGGCCCGGCCTTCTCC
>JBDSIH010000402.1:0-5082 GCA_039918055.1 Chthoniobacterales bacterium | reverse complement strand
ATCCCCATGGTGGATAAAATCTCTGCAGCCGATTCTATTCAGTCCGCTCGCGAAGCGCACTTATCCTATGTCGACGACTCAAAGCCGGGAATCACGCGCAGGCATAAGGGAAAGAGGTTTATCTATTTTAACGAACGCGGTAAACAAATCCGCGATCCGAAAATCATCGCGCGAATTAATCATCTCGTCATTCCTCCTGCGTGGAAAGAAGTGTGGATTTGCCCACGGCAGAACGGTCATCTTCAGGCGACGGGACGCGATGTGCGCGGCCGCAAGCAATACCGCTATCATGTCCGGTGGCGGGAAACGCGTGACGAGACAAAATACGAACACATCATTTCCTTCGGTCGTGCGCTGCCAAAGATACGGCGTCGCGTGGTGCGTGATCTGACGCATCACGGTTTACCGCGCGAGAAAGTTTTGGCAACGGTTGTGCGGCTTCTTGAAACCACTTTGATCCGTGTCGGCAATGACGAATACGCACGCACGAACCATTCCTATGGACTAACGACGATGCATAATCGCCACGTCGATATTCACGGCAGCAAAGTGACCTTCAATTTTCGCGGTAAGTCAGGAAAAAAACATGTGATCGATGTAGAAAACCAGAAGCTTGCGAAAATCGTGCGTCGCTGCCTCCATCTTCCGGGATACGAATTGTTTCAATATGTAGATAGTGACGGCAAGCCCGTGAATGTCACCTCCTCGGATATCAATGAATATCTCCATGAAATTACAAAGGCTGATTTTACCGCGAAAGATTTCCGCACATGGGCAGGCACGGTACTCGCCGCACGCGCGCTCCAGGAATTCCAGAAGTTTACATCAGATACCGAGGCTAAACGAAATGTCGTTTCTGCAATCGAGGCCGTTTCCAAAATGCTCGGCAACACACCTGCCATCTGCCGCAAGTGTTACATTCACCCAACGGTATTGAATACTTACCTTGACGGTTCGCTGGTCAAACGTCTTAAGAAAAAAGCGGAATCAAAGCTCGCAAAGAGCTTACATAGCTTGCGTCCCGAAGAGGGGGCTGTTCTCATGCTTCTTCAGCAAACTTTGTAAGAATGGATTCTGTAGACGTTATCATTATCGGCGCGGGAGCTTCCGGGCTTATGGCTGCCAGCAAGCTCTATGCCGAGGGCTGCAAGGTTGTTATTCTGGAAGCGCGGAATCGAATAGGCGGACGCATCTTCACGGAACATACCGATGGTGCCGCTACGCCGGTGGAACTGGGTGCCGAATTTATCCACGGCAAACCAAAGGAAACACTCACGCTTCTAAAACGCGCGGGACTCGAAATGACCGAGGGGCTGGATTCACGACTCCTTGCCGATGAAAATGGCCTGCAACCTTTTACGTATTTCTGGGATATCATTGAGCACATCCATGAGCAAATCGATGAGACTCGCAGCGTTCCCTACGCGGACTTTCTTGCCAAGGCTACAGCCGCTCCCCTCTGGAAACGCATGGCAAAATCCTACGTGGAAGGCTTCAATGCCGCCGACGCACAGATGATCAGCACCGAGGCGGTTTCCGCAGAGGAAAAAGCCGCTGCCAAAATCGAAGGCGAAAAAGTTTTTCGCATTCCCGCCGGTTACGATGCCCTTATGAAGGAACTGGCCGGGCACCTGCCTGCCGAGTCCATACATCTGAAAACCGTCGTGCGCGAAATTCACTGGCGACGCGATCGGGTTGAAATTCTTGCCGACACTCCCGATGGCGTCCAGGTCTACAGCACGGCGCGCATCATTATTACCGTTCCCCTCGGTGTGCTCCTTGCGGGACGTCGTGAACAGGGCGCAATCCACATCAAACCTGTGCTGCCACACAAAAATCAGGCCCTACGACGCCTTAAAATGGGACATGTCCTAAAACTGGCCATCCGCTTTGAAGAGCGGTTCTGGGAAAGCCATGGACCCTTCGGCTTTGCGACAACACTCGATGCCGACGTCCCTGTCTGGTGGACGCAGGAACCGACTATTTCGAATATTCTCATCGGATGGACGGGCGGTCCGCTCGCCGAACGCCTTGTAAAACTTCCGCTCGCACAGATCACAAACCGCGCCGTCGCCTCCCTCGCCCAAATTTTCGGGAAAAGCGAAAATGAGCTAAGTGCACTCGTGACAAATATCTATTGGCACAACTGGAGCGAGGATCCTTTTTCCCGTGGCGCATACAGTTACCCCGGGGTCGAGGGTTTGCAGGCCGCGCGCGTTCTTGCAGAGCCAGTGGAAGATACCTTGTTCTTTGCCGGAGAAGCGACCGATTTCAATGGCGCGAATGGAACCGTCCATGGCGCACTCGCCAGTGGAATACGCGTCGCTAAGGAAATTAGCGCGTTGCTTTCTAATAGTAAGAAATAACCCAGCACTCGCGTGCGCTGGAGATTTTAACATTTAGCTATGGAGAAGCTCACGCAGTCGTTTGGCATCACGCGGTGCCTTTACTTTGGAATCATTATCAAAGTAAACATAGACATCCTTTTTCTTTCGTGACCCAAGGCGTCTCGAGGTCAATGTTTTTGCATCCGTGACCTGTCGTCCCTCTGACCAGGATTTCATGCGCTTCGCCCAGCGTTTCAGGGCGGTTTCGGTATAGCCGTTTACATAGAGTTTCGCATCGCCGTGAAGGCGCATGTAAATGAAATCTCCCGTGATGTCCTCCGCATACGGCCAACGCTTTGCGGTATCGGCAAAAACGAAGGCGACATTATATTTACGCATCTGCGTAAAAAATTCCGGTAACATAAAGCTCGGGTTACGAATTTCGATGCAGTGCTGTAGCTTCCGATGCGTTCCCGGCTTCAGCCAGATACGGTCCTTCGTTCCGAGGTCATTCTTCCTCGCGAGACGCGCGGCAGCCGTCGTCGTCTGCGGAAGCAATGAGAAAAAATCCTCCATTCTCTTATGGTCATATTTAAAGCTTGGCGGGAATTGCCACAGAAACGGACCAAGCTTTTCGCGTAGCGCCAACACGCCCGACGCGAAGAAATTCGCTATGGGAACTTCGACATCACTCAGTCGTTTAATGTGTGTAATGTAGCGATGAGCCTTTACGCTGAAGCGAAATCCCTTCGGGGTGCGTTCATACCAGGAAAGGTAGGATTTTGGACGCTGCAAACCGTAATGCGTTCCATTGATCTCGATCGAACGAAGTTCCTTACTCGCATATTCCAGTTCCAGTCGCTGCGGCAGGTCGTCAGGATAAAACACCCCACGCCATCCCGGATACGTCCAGCCTGATATGCCTATGTAAAACATCCTGTAAGTTGTGTCCTCTCCCGCTCTTACATCGTAGTGGATACTTCTTCCGGCGGTATTCTTTATGAATTTTGACTACTCTAATTTCCCCGGTGATAAACAATTACGTTTTTAGATGGTTAAGCCATCCGTATTCCGGCATAATTGTCCCTTATTAATTTGGCACGATATTCACTTACCGAATGAGCACTGACGAAATACCTACCCCTACTGATGAAGCAGAGCACACCCAGGAAGGTGCTGCAAATTGGAAGGCAATCGTACGCAAATACCAACAGCCAACGCGCTGGGGCAGTACTTTGCAGATAGCTAACACGTTCATTCCCTATGTGTTGCTATGGGTATTAATGTATTACAGCCTGTCGATTTCCTACTGGCTAACTGTGCCACTGGTGATTATCGCCGGAGGATTCCAGGTGCGACTCTTCGTTATTTTCCATGATTGCACGCATGGTTCCTTTTTCAAATCCGCACGGGCAAACGAGATAGTCGGTATGATTAGCGGCATTCTGGTCTTCACGCCCTACCATCACTGGCGTTGGGAACATTCTCTGCATCACTCGACTTCCGGGGATCTGGACCGTCGCGGCATTGGCGATGTATGGACGTTGACCGTGCAGGAATACCTTGAGGCTTCCCGCTGGAAACGCTTTGCCTATCGGCTGGCGCGCAATCCGATCGTGCTATTCGTATTTGCACCGATGTTCTTGTTTTTCGTGCTTCATCGCCTGTCGATTCCCAAGACCCCGCCACGTGAAAAGCGCTGGCTCTATATTACCAATGCGCTGATCCTGCTTCTGGCGGTCGCGCTGGCGTGGACGTTCGGCATTGAGGCCTATCTCATCATTCAGTTATCCACCATGCTTGTGGCAAGCAGTGCCGGCGTGTGGCTCTTTTACGTGCAGCATCAGTTTGAAGACGCGCATTGGGAGCGGACGGATGACTGGGACTTCGCAAAGGCCGCCCTCCATGGAAGTTCCTTCTACAAGCTGCCAAAGATTCTCCAGTGGTTTTCGGGAAATATCGGATTTCATCACATCCACCATCTCAGCCCGCGAATTCCAAATTACCTACTCGAACGCGCGCATAAAGCTGAACCGCTTTTCCAGAGCGTAAAGCCGCTGACAATCCGCAAGAGCCTGAAATCCTTTAACCTCCGCCTGTGGGATGAAGGACACCGCAAACTCGTCGGCTACAAGCGCATTAAGACAATCCGCAAGCAGCAAAAGGAAGCGGAAAAACACGCGCGCGCAGCCTGATCAAACTTGGAACGCATGGCGGGAATGTCCGGTGATCGGTTTCTGAAAAGCCATTGGCTCTGGATTGCATTGCTGGCATTGCTTACGCTTCTCGTTCTCGGCAGCCCCCTGTTTTCCGTCAGCGAGGTATTATCCCAGAAAAGTGGGGATATGGATCTTCAGTATCTCCATTCGCGGGCATACGGTTTTGGCGAACTTGCAAAGGGTCATCTTCCTCTCTGGAATCCCTACGTTTACGGCGGGGTCCCCTTTCTCGGGGATTTCCAGTCCGCAATGCTTTACCCCCCGAATTTACTTTTTCTGATCGCGCCCATAGCCGTCGCGCTGAATTGGTCCATTGCACTGCATGTTTTCATTCTGGCAGTGGGTATGTATATCTGGGCGACATGGCGCGGACTGCACCATGCGGCGGCATTTCTCGCGGCAGCAACAGCGATCCTTTCCGGATCTTACTTTCTGCATATTTTTGCCGGGCATCTCTCCAATATCTGCACGATGGCGTGGACGCCGTTTATCTTTCTCGGGATTGACGGCTGGCTTGCTGCACGAAACACAAAAAG
>JBDSIH010000401.1:0-2636 GCA_039918055.1 Chthoniobacterales bacterium | reverse complement strand
AGTAAAAGGCGGAGCACCTGGGCCGTATCGTCGTGATCTTCGACAACAAGAATCTGTAATCCCGATGGCGGGATCGCAGCAGTCTTAAAGGTGGACGGGGCTTCCTCGGCATCCGGTGTGACCCATGGTAATTCCAGGCAGAAAGAGGAACCCATGCGTAGTCCTTTACTGATGGCGGTTACCTGACCGCCATGCGCTTCCACGATGCTTTTTGAAATCGCCATGCCGAGCCCAAGTCCGCCGTGTGGATGCGGCACCGGATCATCGCCTTGCTGGAAGGGGGCAAAAAGTTTCGTCATCGTTTCCGCCGACATGCCGATGCCGGTATCGGTAATGGCGACTTCGATGGTCTGCTCCGCAGTATTCAGGGAGGAGATTTCGATGTTTCCATCTGAGGGAGTGAACTTCACGGCATTGCCGAGAATATTCCACAGCACCTGCTGAATGCGCGCGGAATCGCCGGAGACGTAATGATTTGCGGCATTGAGGCTCAGTGTCATGCGGATATTTTTCCGCTCCAGCTCATGTTTGTAAATCGAAGTCACCGAGCGGATGGCGTCATGGATATCCATGGGCTTTTTGATGAGCGGAAGCTTGCCATGAACAATCTTTGTAAGATCGAGCAAATCATCGATGAGGCGAGCCTCCATCTCGATATTCCGGCGCAGCATCTGAAGATCGGGTTTGAGTTGTGGTGGCAGGATATCTTTTTTCTCCCACTGCCCGAGCGTGGCGAGGACGGGGGTGAGGGGCGTCCGCAGCTCGTGGGAAAGTGCGGCGATGAAGTCATCCTTCGAGTTATTCGCCGCTTCCAGTTCTGCCTTTGCCCTTCGCAAATCTTTTTCCGAAGCTTTGTATTCCGAAAAATCACGGAATACCAATACCACGCCGCGAAGGACTCCGCTTGGTTCCTGGATAGGGGCGCCACTGTCATCGATGGGAATTTCCGTTCCGTCCTTCCGGATGAGCAACGTGTGGTTTGCAAGGCCGACTATGATACCGGTGGCCAGCACCTTTTCCACCGGGCTTTCGACAACCGCGCGGGTTTCTTCATTGATGATACGGAAAACTTTTTCACAGTGCTGGTTGACCGCGTCGGCGGATTTCCATCCGGTCAGGTCTTCCGCCACCTTGTTCATGTAGGTGATGCGTGAGGATACATCCGTGAGAATGACGGCATCGCCAATGCTTGCGAGCGTGACGCTCAGCAGGTCTTTCTGACGGCGCAATTCAAGCATGGCGTTATTGGACTGGTGGATTTCCATGCGAAGGCGGCCATACACCCAGAATAGGAAAATAAGGTTGAGCACAGCGACCGTTACAAAAACGTAATCCCGATAGCGCACGGCGGACACCGCTGCTTCGGAGGAGAGATTTAAGTCCGCAGTTTCCTCCGAGGTCAATTCCGCCATGCAGGCGCGGATATCATCCATGATTTTTTTGCCTTTTCCGCTAAGCACCTGACTAAGGGCGGCATCTCTTTGATTGCTTTGGTCCAGATCAATGGATTGCTTAAGCTCGGCAAATTTCTGCAGGCAGAGATCCTCCAGATGCTGCACCTGCTGGATTGAAAGTTCATTCCTGGCAGCCCATTCCCGGAGCTTTACCATCTCAATGGGCAGGGCGATCAGGCTTTTTTCGTAAGGCTCAAGATAGCTTTTCTCGCGGGTTAATAAATAACCGCGCTGCCCGGTTTCCGCATCTTCCATGGTCGAGCGTACTTCGGAGAGCTGGTGCAGAACCTTGCCGTGAATCTGGACCTGGTTTTTTATACGCAGCGTTTTAATCCCGTAGGCATAGCCGACCATCAGGCTGGCTGTCAGCACGACAGCCATGACAACAAAGAGGACGAGAAGTTTGTTTTGCTCTCTCATGGATGGACGATTTCTGTCCTTCGATTTATAGGTAAAAGTCTGAGCCTTTCAAGGCTTACCGTGTCACTTTTACATACATTTCAAGACTGCATTCGAAGCCGCCGAAATCGACCGCCTGCTGGAACTGTAGTTTCAGGGACGGATGGGAGGATTCTTCAGAAAGAGGATTGGCAAACAGGAGTTTTCCGCCCGGCCTTAGCGTCGTGGCTGCAGCCACAAAAAGATCCCCGATCAGTCCGCGAAGATTATGAATGGGAACGCGCTTACCCATTGGCGGATTCGTGATAATCAGGTCCACGCTATCTGCGCCGAGTCCTTCAATTGTATCGAAATCACGAAAATCGCAGCAAACAAATCGCGAGGGAATATTCAGCTTTGCTGCCGCGCAATTCGCCTGCGCGACGGCGATGGCTTCGGCGCTGCGGTCGGTGCCAAACAGGCTGCGGACTCCGCCGCGCAGTCCGCACTCGATCATCTCCAGTCCCGAACCGCAAAAAGGATCCCATACCACCTCGGCTTTTCCGGCAAGCCATGCCATGCAGGCGGCGAGGGGTGGGTGCGAGGCTGCGGGAACATCTTTCTGACGAAAATATAATCGCGGATCCGGAGACAGACGCGGGCGTAATTCTACAGTGCTTCCACTTTCCATCGGATTAATATCGATTGCCCATGGCGCGGTGCGTGCATCATTGAGAATTTCCGGACACAACGCATACGCGCGGTTTGCCACATGACGGATTGCGCCACGTTGATGTCCTTTAT
>JBDSIH010000400.1:0-2263 GCA_039918055.1 Chthoniobacterales bacterium | reverse complement strand
GTAAAGCTCGCTGAGCAGGGGCTTGAGCAGTTCCGCTCTGCGCTGACCGCCTCGGTGCGACAGAAGGCTTACGAGGTTCTTGTCGCTCAGCAAAAACAGAAAGCTGCAGCCGATGTGGCGATGCGTGCGGAAGAGTTAGTATCCATGCTGGTTCAGCGTGAGACTTCAGGAGTTACTCCGCTTCTGGAAATTCGCGTTATTGAGGCGGCTATTCTGAAACTCCGGCGCGCGGAATCAGAAATAGCGAAGCAGCTTCACACGGCGCAGCTGGATCTTAATCAATTCTGCGGACGCGCTTTGTCTGAATCGGTGACGATTGCAGAGGCAAAGCTGCCTTTTCCTGCTTTGCCTCCGGTAAGTGAACTCCTCCGACGGGCCGTCACCGGAAATTTTGAGCTTCTTCAGCGGCGGATGGAACTTGAGCAACAAGGTTTCAAAGTTCGTCTCGCGAAAAGCGATGCGTGGCCAAGCATCACCACCGGGCCGGTTATTGAACAGGAATATGCTGGTGAACAGGAGACCCGGGCAACCTTCGCCGTTTCGCTCCCGGTTCCTCTCTGGAATCAAAATAAGGGAAATATCGAAGTCGCAAAAGCGCGTCAGCTTCAGGCGCAGACTTCCCTGCTCATCACGCAGCGTGAAGTAGAGAGGCGCATTCGCGAGGCGGCACATACCTATGAGCTTTATCGTAAGGAAATAACGCGGTGGAATTCGAAAGCCCCGGAGGAGTTGCGCGAAGCGGCTCAGCTGGCGGATCGGCATTACCGTCTTGGTGCCGTGCCACTCTCTACGTATCTCGAAACTCAATCCAGCTATCTTGAGGCGCTGGATGTTCTTTGCGCCACGCAGGCAGATGCACTTCAGGCATTAGTCCAGGTTGAAAAGCTCACCGGGTCGAAAATTAAATGAAAAAACTATATTGGATTTTAGGCGTGGCAGTCGGGTTGGCAGGATGCAACAAGCCCGTTTCTGAAAAAGCACCGGATATCATGCCGTGTGCTTATTTCAAGACGGGTCGCGGGGTGAGTCTACCCGAGTCCATGCGCAAGTCTTTGGGAATTCAGGTTGAGGATGTCGCCGAGCAAAAAATCATTCCCCTGATCAGGATACAATTACAGATATTACCGCGAACACATGCGGGCGCTGAAGCGAGCGGATGGATCTCGAGTGCGGAGGCGGTAAAAATTCATTCCGGTCAGGCCGTGCGGCTGCTTTTGCCGGATGGAGAGGCAGCCAACGCCACGGTTCAACGCGTGGAAAAAGCGGCATACGCTGCGCTGGGGGATTTCGAAGTAACGATTGGCACAAAAGCGTCGCTGGTGCCCGGCACTCCTGTCGTTGGGATTATCGAGGCGCCCTCCACCGGAGACGTCGTCGTCGTTCCGCAATCCGCGCTGATGAAAAATGCGGAGGGCGAATTTGTTTATGTGGTAAACGAAAATTATTACAAACGTACACCTGTCGATACGGGGTCACGAAACGATAAGTTTATCGAAATCAAAGACGGTCTGTATGCGGGGGATCAGATCGTGGTGGCGCAGGTCATGCCCCTGTGGATGACGGAACTACAAACACTTCGGGCCGGGCAATCCTGCTGCAAGGGACATTGATTATGCTGAATACCCTTCTCGAATCCGTCATGAGGCAGCGACTTGTCGTGCTGCTCGTTACAGGCGGACTGATAGCCATCGGTATCTGGTCTGCGGTTCATTTGCCGATCGATGCGGTTCCTGACATTACCAACCCGCAAATCCAGATTAACACCACGGTCCCCGCTCTCGCTCCCGAGGAAGTGGAAAAGCTGGTTAGCTTTCCAATCGAAAGCGAGATGGCCGGCCTGCCGGGTCTGGTCGAGCTGCGCTCGCTTTCCAAATACGGGCTTTCCCAGGTCACAATGACATTTCGGGATGGGGTGGATATTTACCAGTTGCGGCAACTTGTAACGGAGCGGCTCCAGACTGCGGAAGATGATTTGCCGCCCGGGTTAACGCCAAAACTCGCACCCATCGCAACCGGTCTCGGTGAAATTTTTTATTACGCTTTGGATTATGCCTCTGATGCAAAAGACATTCCCTCTACCCGACAAACGCAACTTGTCGAACTGCGGCAGATTCAGGATTACATCGTAAAACCGCTTCTTCGCAATACACCCGGGGTGGCCGAGGTGAATACGAGCGGTGGCTATGAAAGGCAGATCATAATCCAGCCCGATCCTGTGCGGCTTGCCGCTTCCGGACTTTCCGTGGATGCACTTGCGGGAATT
>JBDSIH010000399.1:0-3528 GCA_039918055.1 Chthoniobacterales bacterium | reverse complement strand
GCTCGCTGCCGAAGACAGTCCTCGCACGCATCACGCGCTGGCGGCTAATTATTCACGCTTTGCGTGGGAGCAAATCGTGGATGCGCCGGAATTGGCAGAAAAAGCGGTGACGCACTGGCAGACTCTTGACTCAACTGTAAAGCCCCCGCGTGGCGGAACACTTTATAACGTAATTTCTTCGATAATGGGATGGCGCACCGCTCGACGGATTCAGCTGCGCAGGCAGCGTAGATCATGAAAATTTTTCTTTCCTGTCTACAGTCGCCGCATCGTTACCCCATTCCGTCATACGATTTCTGGGCGCCATATTTTCGTAATGGCTTGCAGGAAGCGGGACACACCGTTCTTGAAGATGACAAAATCGACTGGGCCAAAGGACTTGTTCCAAAAACCGATGCTGCGCAGCTTGCCTGGAAAGCGGAAACATGGACGCAAACCGTGGATCTCATCCGCAGACAACAGGCATCTGGTGGTGTTGATCTTTTCCTGTCCTATCTATACCCCCAGCAGGTGGATACCGCAGCTATTGCGGAAATCCAGAAGCTCGGAATCCCGTGCGTAAATTTCTTCTGCGATAATGTTCGTGAGTACCGGCGCCTGCCGGATGCGTTTGCACCGTTTGATTTGCACTGGGTGCCGGAATTCAAGGCACTGCCTCTTTATAAAAGCCGCGGCTGGAAATTCCTCCATGCACCTATGCCCTGCTGGGTTCCACCCGCTCGCCGGATATCGAGCGGACGCGAAATGCCCATCGTCAGCTTCATCGGTGGTCGGGATTCCTTACGCGCGGGATTGCTCGCACGCGCGGCGCTTTCAGATCTCCCGTTGCAAATCCGTGGTCCCTCGTGGATACCATCCACAAGCAATGCCCCTCAACCTGTTCCGTTTAAATCGTCCTCTACCCGTGATCGCATTGCAGCATGGAAAGATTTTATTTCTCACCAGGGTGTCATAGCGGCGGGGCGGCGCTTGCTGTCCCGCTTTCATCGAGATGATCTTCCGGTGTATTTCTCAAAGTTTGTCCATCCCATGCCAGCGCAGGATGATTACCAGACCATCGTCGCGGAAAGCGCAGTTAGCCTTGGTATCAATCGCTATCCCAGCTTTCGCTATCCGCTCGATAAGCCCGATACCTACTCGCGCCTGCGCGATATCGAAGCCCCAATGCTTGGCGCTTGCTACCTCACGGAATGGACGGCAGGCATCGATGAACTTTATGATCTCGATAAGGAAATCGCGACCTATCGCGATGCCGACGAGTTAGTCTCGCAGGCACGACGACTTCTTGCCGACGACAACCGCCGCACCCTCCTGCGAAAAAATGGCCAACACCGCGCGCTCACCGAACACAGTGTCGGCCGTACGATTGAACGAATTTTCCAATCTCTCGGTATCTAAAAACTTCCATGCCACGCACTATTCACCTCTACGACATTCAACCCACGGATACTCCACGCTGGATTCCCGGAGACCAGTATCCCCGCAAATTTCTGCGTACGCTTCTGCGTCCATGGCGCGGTCGTCCTCCCGGAGGACTTGCGAAAGTGACGCAAAATCTTTCCCTCGGAATGGAAAAGATCAATCAGCCTTACCAGCTGCACCGCAATCCCGATCTACCCAAAGACGATTTTCCAATCGGGATTCTACACGGCCCGCATGATCTGGTTCGTCAGGTAGGTGCGGCGCGGCGCTGCATTACCGGAGTTGGCATCATCGAGTTTCCCGATCAATGGCCAACACTTTTAAAAGACACGCAATCCGCCTTTCATCTTCAGGCCTGCGAATGGGCCGCAGCTTACTATCGCCCCTACTACGGCGACAAGGTTCGCATCTGGCCGGTGGGAATCGATACGGACGCATGTGCGCCACAATCCAATGTCACCAAGGAATTTGATTTTCTGGTTTATAATAAACTTCGCTGGCCACAGGAATCTCCCGAGCCGCAGCTTCGAGAGCATTGTTTGCAGACGTTGACCGATCGCGGACTGAGTTTTACGGAAATCGCTTACGGCCGTTATCCGAAAGGAAAAGAAAATTCCTACCATGCGCTGCTCGCGCGAAGTAAGGCCGTACTATTTCTCTGCGAAAATGAAACGCAGGGCATCGCCTATAATGAAGCGTTGAGCATGGGCATTCCGATGCTGGCATGGAATCCCGGCAAGTGGCTCGACCCTAATCGCCACACTCACGGCCTCAGCGACTGGCCGGCAAGTTCCGTTCCCTACTGGGATGAGCGCTGTGGAGAGCAATTTCACGAGATCGCTGATTTCATTCCAACGCTGGATCAGTTTCTTGAACGCCTGAATGCGGGGAATTACAAGCCGCGGGATTATATCATGGAAAACCTGACGCTGGAAATTTGCACGCGGCAGTATATCGCATTGTTGGAAGAAGCGGCCGCCGGTTGACCCGCGATGACGCATGACTCGAAAATCACCGTAGTCCTCACGGCCTGCATTCAGCCGCTCGCAAATATGGCGGTGCACATTCAGCGCGTCGATCCGGAAGAGCGTTTGAAAGACTACCGCGCGGCATTGACATTCTGGCTGCAGCTTCCTGATTCCCGAATCACGCATCTTATTTTTATCGATAATTCCGACTACCCCCTCGCGGAACTAGAAGCGCATGCGGCGCAGCAAAATGCCTTTGGGCGAAAATGCGAATTTATTTCCCTGCCCGCTATGCCACTACCTCCGGATCTGCACTACGGCTATCTGGAGTTCCGAATACTGGATGAAGGTTTTTCCAAGAGTAAAATTTATGGAGAGACTCCTTACTTCATGAAAGTAACGGGGCGCTACAGATTCCCAGCCATCACGCGTCTGTTGAACTCACTTCCCGACTCTTTTAAAGTCGCCGTGGATTCGCGGGACAATGATCGCTTCACACGCTGGCCGCGACATTTCACCGCTGCCGCACTGCTTATTTTCGAGACAGCCTATTACAACGAACACTTGCGCCTGATCCATCACCAGATGCGCCCCGCTCCTCCAATGCGCAAACAATTCATTGAGGATATACTCTTTGATTTCCTGATTCCTAATCGCGAAAAGAAAGATTTTGTGCTGCGGTGGTCCGTCAATTGCGATCCCGAAGGTATTGGCGCCAGCGGAGACTCGTATGCTTCGCGTCGCAAGCAACTTATTTCACTGACTCGCGCCATCGGAAGAAAAATAATTCCCTGGTGGTGGTTCTGATAACTTTGTGAGTGTTGCCATTTTCCATCCGAGCGTCGCGCCCTTCATTCAGCAGGCGGCACGCGCTCTCTATGAAGCAGATTTGCTGGAGCGTTTTTATACGACGCTTTATGAGAATCCTGACAGCACTATGCAGATCGTCGCTTGTGCATTGGCTCGTATTGCGGGCAAAGATCTGGCGATACAACTTCATCGCCGTGCCATTACAGAAATTCCACAGAATTATGTGACTGGTTATCCGCTTCGGGAAATTCTGCGCCTTCTTTCGGGACCACTTGATGCAAGTGGAAGACTGACGGATCGTGTCTGGTTGTGGTCAGAGATGGGCTTT
>JBDSIH010000398.1:0-12579 GCA_039918055.1 Chthoniobacterales bacterium | reverse complement strand
ACGGCCCTGCATGCTGGTATTATATTCTGAAAGGCCGGCACTTCATCGCGTATGATCGGACAAATAATCAGATCTCCGGGTACATGGGACCAAACGGATTTGCGCCTGGAAATCGCGCTTCGCAAGCCGGCACATTTACAGTCGATACCGATAAAATTCCCGAGCAGTTTTATCAGAAATACTTCGTATGTAATGATGCCGTTTATCTGCTGCAACTTGAAAGGCAAAAAATTGAAATATCGTATCAGAAGCCTGATGACCAAAAGCTTCTTGGCTACAGCCTATTGCCCGACGCGGATGGCGTGATGTATTCCGATAAAAAGGCGGCCTATGCCATTGCCACTGACAAATTTGTGCAGACCTACGATCAGGATAACCATTTAATTTGGACCTTTCCTCAGCCGGAAAATCTAAAAGCCTACTCAAGCATGCAGGTTTTGCGAACCTCGGATCTTTCCCGCTACTTCCTTTTCTATCGGCCAACCCAGCGGACAAAATCGGAAATCACCAGCCTTGTCGTGGAGCTTTCCGCAACAGGTGAAATCTTAAAGCAAACGGTTTTGCCCGGAAAATGGCAGAATCCTGTTTATAACATTAATGGTGAGCTTCTCCGACAAACGATGCTGGAGCCTTTCGGCCGCACACTTTGGGGGCAAATTCTTTACCCTGTTCACTGTTATCTTTTTAAGCAGAAATATACGCCTCTATGGAAAACGAGCGCAGAGTATCGGAATCATACCCTTAAATTATGGGGTATTGAAATTGCCACCGGCATGCTCTGTGCGCTCCTTGCACAATGGTGGTTAAAGCGCCAGAAAAGCTCCTCCAGGGAGCGTATCGGCTGGTCAATTTTCATTATCGCATATGGCTTTGCCGGTCTGATCGTTTTTTTCATCCTGCAGGACTGGCCTCGGCGAATAAAATGTTACGCCTGTGGAAAGAAGCGATCCGTAGAGCAGCTTACGTGCGAACATTGTAACGCAGCATGGCCATCCTCTCCTGAAGACGGAACAGAAATATTCGAAGAAGAAGTCCGCGAAATTTCGATTCGTTGAAAGCGTCTAACTTTTAAGGTGGCGTTTGAAAAATGGAAGGGTGACGCCGTCGAGTGACGGTTTGACCACTCCATGGTTCACGCCCTCGAGAGTATCCATTGAAGATTCTGCGCCGGCCTTTTTATAAGCTTCGTGGAAATCATAGCTTTCCTGAATCGGAACAACATCATCCTGATTGCCATGAAAGATGGCTGCAGGCGGAGAATTTTTGGAAACGTAGAACAATGGGCTGAGAAGCCTTGCCAAGTCCAGATGGTCTTCAACGCGGCCTCCGAGATAGGCCTCGGTTACCTGATAGAGACCTTCAAAATTCTGTTTCCACTCTGGAATGGCCATGCGCGTTAAATCAGACACGCCGCAAATGGGCGCGATTGCCTGCACATCACTGCTAAAGTCGGGATTGCCTCCATCCCCTTCCAGTTCTTTTACGCCGGCCGTTACGCCTAACAACATTGTCAGATGCCCGCCGGCAGAATCCCCGATGACTCCCACGCGCTGCGCATCATAGCCGTAGCGCTCCGCATTGGCGCGCGCCCAGCGCACGGCAGCTTTGCAGTCGTGAATATTGGCAGGGGCTATGAAATTACCGCTAAGACGATAACTGATGGATGCGATGGCGAATCCATGCCGGATATACCATGTCGGCCAGTTACTTTTATTGCAATGCATCCAGCCGCCGCCGGGAATGGATAGGATAATGGGAACTTGCCCCTTTGGTTCCTTTGGCAAGTGAAGGTCCAGTAACACTTCCGTATTCCCGTATTTTGCATAAGGAATGTCCGCAATCGATGTCCAATCCACTATCTCTTGGTTCATAATAAAAAGGAGTCGCACGGTTTAACCATGCGACTCTCTTTTGAGCAATTTCGAATACCGAGTCAACTCCCGCTTAAGATACAGGAGTGCTTCGCTTAAAATGAAACGGTAGTGCGCAATCCGAGAACCAGAGCGCTCGGAGATCCAACGTTTCCACCGGGATTCACAATAAATTGAAGGTCGGGCTGGAGACTCCACCACGGAGTCACATTCATTTTATAAGTGGCTTCCAGGACATTTTCCGCATAAGCGGCGGGACCGCCGGCAAATTGAGAGGAATGACTGTAATCCGAACTGATAAAGGAACGGGAGAAGGCAAGACCTACAATATCGCTATCCCGACCAGGAACGAAACCGATGAAGTTGAATCCGGTATCGATATATCCACTTACAAAACTGACATTCGAAGGTGCAAATCCGCCACGCATGAAGAAGCCGATTGTCTTACCAGCTGCCTTATACACTTCGTGATCCACCACCCCATAGAAACCATAATTGGCGCCTGCACCACTTAGGTCGCTGCCGTTCACGGAATTGAGCGCCTGTGAATGAAGGGTGCTGAAATTTGCGGTGTGAACGAAATTACCAAGCTTCAAGGTCGTATGCAGACCGCGATCACCCGGGGATTGATTCAGCAAAAATCCGATTTCCGAAAAGATAAGCGCACCCGCGCTGGAGTTTGGATAAAAAGTAAACCCGGTTGTGTTTACATTTTGTGCTCCCGAGTTGCCATAGAATGCGCCGACCTGGGCATAAAATTTCGATACTGGCTGCACAAAGAGACGAACCGCAGGGGCGGCCATAGGATAGATCGGTGCATTGGGAAGATTGCTTCCCACAAGCGTGAAGGCTCCAAATGTGCCATTGATGAATAATGCGGAATACGTAGAAGTGAAAAACTCCGCATCTGCTGCCACAAGACCGACTTTCACATTGGCACGATGATTCCAGAGGCCCTGCTGTAACCACATTTCCTGCACGCGAAACGTACTAAAGCCCTGGATGTTGCTCGTGTTACTGAAATCTCCTACATAATTTTGAGAGATTCCATTGCCATATAGCCACATGAAGTTCGTATGGAAAGTGGCGTCCTTCCAGAAACCAGTGATGCGTTCCAGATCAAGATCCATGGCAATGTTGAAAAGTCCATCCGTAGCCGCGCCGGGTTTGATCCCGCCTGCGACATTCCCCATAACTTCTGCAATGTAAGTCGGCGTAATACTGATTCCTTTAAAGAGAAGTTGATTCCGATAGTCACCCATATCACCCAGCAGCGTTTCACGCTCCCAGATGGTCGCAGGCGCGTAATTCAACCCATCCACACCCTGCGTCTGCGCATCAATAGGCGCACCACCGGGAGCCTGCTGACTTGCAGGGAGAAGAAGGTTTGTCGCCGCATGGGCGGTGAAAATTCCGTAGGCGAGTAGACCTGCCAGGACAATATTACAGGTGTAGGGATGGCGTTTCATGATGATGGGATAAATTTTAATTGCGGGCCGTGGCACCGATCTGTGCGGCCTGCTCGGATTCGATACGTTTTTGCTGTCGGAATGAGGACCACCGCGTAAGCAGCCATGCGCCGCCGACGTATGCCAGCGTGCCGAATGGAATGAGAATGCCTTCCCAGCTTGGGTAAAGGCCAAACCAAAGGCCGACCCAGTTCGGAATGTGCAAATGCGGAATCGGATGAATGGGTAGCCAGCCCACGGTTTGAAAAAGTCGCACGGTGGAGCCAACAAAAGTAAACATGATGGAAACCACGAGAAGTCCGGTGAGGATGAGCATTTTCCGATAAGGAAGTTTTACACCGTAACGGAAGGTCAATACTCCGACTCCGCCAATAAACAGGAGTGCCGCAAAGCCACCCACTACGACGGCATTTGTATTCCCCTCAAGCAGGAGCGACTGCATGAAAAGCGCAGTCTCAAAACCTTCGCGATAAACGGTAAGAAATCCAACACCTAGCAGGGCGAGCCATTCCCAACGTTGCGTCACACCGGCTGCGGATTTCGAAAGAGAGCGCAGGCGAGAGTTCCAACCCGTCCAATAAAATTTATGAAATACCCAGTTGGTAACAATTAGCAGAATGATAACGGCGAGAATAGAAACGACCGCCTCAAGCTTTTCTCCGTATTGGATAAGTGAGGTAATAATGGTGCGGGAGAGCCAGAAGGTAATACCCGTCGCCAGGAGCGCAAGCACGGCACCTTGTACAATACCATTGCGTGTCGATTTCTGTTCCGGGCCGCGTAACCCCGCAAGAAGCGCAGTCAGAATGACAACCGCCTCAAGCCCCTCACGTGCAACAATACCGAAAGCCGTCACGCCAATCGTTGTTGGAGAAACGGAAACCTTCAGCACTTCCACACTTTGATCCAGCAGTGCAAGGCATCGCTCGTAAGCCGCCTGAATTTCTTCCATGGGTGCACGGCGATCAATTAAGAGCTTAATGCCACGTGCGCCTTCTTCTCCATCCAGGAAACTCCGCTCCGCGCTGCGCCCGAGATCCGGATTACGGGGAAGCACGCGGGGTTCGATTTCGGAGTCGAAAGCCGTGTAGGCATCCATGCGAAGTGTCTCCGCTATTTCCCACTGCTCCGACTGAACGGCTGCAAGCGAACTTCCCAGTGAAGCGCGGACTTCGAGGGCCGTCTCTTCAATGACATCGTTTTTATCTCCAGGCCGTCGCGCCGTGATATGAAATTCACGATCCAGCAGATTCGTGACCTCTGCCGCACGTTGTTCGATTTCTTTTTGCGGCACCAGACTTGGAATTCTCACTGCCAGCTTTTCAAGAAGATCCGCAATTTCGCCGTGATACTTCTTATAGGCTTCGGGATGCTCCTGCTTCCAGACGGGAGCAAGCTGATTGAGAAGGCTCTGCGCTTTCTCCGTAAACTGAACCGCTTCGCGATACTCCAGATTTACAATAATGCGCCGATCCGCGACCCCGTTCTGGTATTCACGAGGGATAATTTTCAACAATCGCGCCAAAAGGCGTTGCATGCGGCTGATATCGTCATTGGAAAGTAAATTGGGAAGCGTCGCCTCCACTTGTTCGCGCCATTCCACAATGGTCTGCGCCTGAAGATCAGGCTCACTGCCGGTTTTCCAGTCTGGCGAAACCATCACGATATCGGTCTGGGGAGTAATACCTGCCGTCTGAAGAATAGCGGGTGGGAAATGCGCCAGATCTTTTATCTCTGTGCTGTAGGCATCAACCACCCCCTGCGTGGCACGTCCTTTTCCCGCCTGATTATGCAGAAAATCCAAAAGCTGTCTGACCCGCATGGATTGCCAGAGGAGATATTCCTTGGCGAGGACCTGGCTTACTTCATTCGAGGACGCGGAAGCCACCGCTGTCTGCAAAAGCAGCGTATTATCCTGCTCGCTGGCAAAACGCGGAAGACTGATAAGCGCGCGCCATTGCTGCGCAAGCGGGATGTTTCCGGCCCTTTGTGCGGAAATCATTTCCAATGCGGCAATATGCTGAAGAAATGCTCGCTCCTGACCGACACGGGAGGGAATGGACATCTCTCCCTTCGCCGCCTCATCCATCAAACGAAAAGATGCGGGATCTGTGCAATAGGAAGTAAGAGCGGCAAGCCCCTGACTTGAGATGGCAATTTGCGCCCTTGCCGTATCTCCGGCATACGCATCGAGCAGCCCTTCATTAAGATTTTCTTCAATCTTATGAAAATCATCCGTCAGAGATGCATACCCCGGACCGGCAACCATAAAGAAGGCGGCCAAAGCTCCTGCTAAAATGGAATACCGTTGTGACTTCATAAGCAAATAGCTAAAGCGGATTACGCGAGGGTAGGTTTACGGGGAAGCTTGAGGCCAAGAATAGCAACCATTTGCTTGAGGTGCGGAGCGATCTGGTCCGTCAATGCCTTGGCCTGGTAGGCCATCTCTTCGATTTCCGAGATGGACATTTTACCGCCACTTGCTTTGTCTCGACTATCTACGCGAGCGATGAAATTCATGATGCTCTGGTACTCATACTTCAGCTGATCCGCGAGAGCGGGATTTTTCTTACGCAGCTCAGGAAGAATCGAATTACAAACAATCTGGAGGCTCGACATGATTCCGCGCATATCGACAACACGGCTTTCCGCGACATAACGTCCTGCAGCAGCAGCGGGGTCATAGCGCGAATCACGCCAGTCATCGAAGTAACCGTTAAGAGTCGGCGTCATCCAGACCAACGCTCCTACACATTCATCAAGCGTCGGTTGCCAGACTTTTGCTTTCGCATAAAGTTCACCAATCTTATGGGCGGTTTCCTGTGCCGCTGCTGTTAGGACATCTGCCTTCGGAAGTTCTTTGATTCCAAGCTTCGAAGCCGCTTCAGGACTGAGCTTTACGACAAACTGTGGTTTAGTGCCCCATAGCGTCGGTTCATTGACATAATGAAAAAGATTTCCGTTCCGGTCACTGATGATATGCCCGGACTTTGTCTTCAGAATAAGAGTGGAGTAAGGGGAATCCGTCGAAGCATCCGCTTTTGGAACCCCGGCATCGAGGTAGTTGTCGAACTCCACAAAATTTTTCGATCCAGCCGTAATACCCTCAATGGTCTCGTAACCATTGTTGTGATAACCGTGATAATCTGACTGCATTTTCGCAATCAGGTGCAGTAACTCCGGCCCCTTCTCGATCGCTGCGCGATTATAGTCACCTTTATAGCCGTCTATAATTTGCTGATAGGTATCGGCATTTTTTACAAAATCATGCGCGGCGACATCCATTGATCCTACTTTGGTGACCAGGAAGCTTTTGATTTCATGAAGAGCCTTTTCGGTGTCCGGAGAATTCGCTGCAGCGTTTGCGGCCTGTAAACTACTGAGTGCGGCAGTCCAGAGAAAACAAACCCCAAGATAAAGGACACCGCGCTGAAGGCACTTCATTAGAGACAGGAGAAAGGATGGTTTCTTCATAATTTTCAAAGTTCGATGTATTTGAGATTTAGTCTCATTGTCAACGACAATAGTAATACTGAGACTCAATCTTAAATGAAAACTGCTACTTTGAGTGAAATGCTTGCGGCGCTTCCATGGGTTGTGGTAACTATGTCGCCATCGCTTAGATTACTTACGTTTGCGCTTTGAGAGTAACTCTTTCAGATGCCGTAAGTCTTTTATAATCAAACGCTCGAGTGGCGAAATTGGCAGACGCGCTAGACTTAGGATCTAGTTCCGCAAGGAGTGTGGGTTCAAGTCCCTCCTCGAGCATTTAAAATCGGCTGGTATGAGCCGTGTAGCCTCTTTACGGTGAACGCTCTTATACCCCAAAAAGACGATGTCCACTACCATCCCTGTCACGACCGCAAACGGAAACTACCCGATTCATGTCGGCACCGGATTACTGCATTCGGCAGGGAAAATTATCCGTGATACGCTCACCTCGAAGCGGCTGGCCATTATTACCGATGCAAATGTCGGCGCACTCTATGGCAAAAAACTCGAGGACAGTCTTCTCGAAGCGGGATTTGCGCCCATTACCATTACAATCCCCCCAGGCGAGGGTTCGAAGTCTTTCGCAGCCATTGAAAAGATCTGTGATCAAATGATCTCGCATGGACTCGATCGCTCTTCTGCAGTCGTGGCATTGGGCGGTGGGGTCGTTGGCGATCTTGCAGGATTTGCCGCCTCTATATATTTCCGCGGAATTCCGATTATACAGATACCCACCTCCATTGTAGCGCAGGTTGATAGTGCCATTGGGGGGAAAACGGGAATCAATTCCCACCTTGGAAAAAATCTCATTGGTGCCTTTCATCAGCCAAAGGCCGTCATTATTGATCCTGCGTTGCTCAAGACACTTCCTCCGCGCGAACGCAATGAAGGCTTTGCGGAAATCATCAAACATGCCGCCATCCGCGATGTGACCATGCTCTCCGAACTTGAGTGCAAAACTCCCGAACAATGGGAAGCTCTCATCCGGCGCAATGCCCAAATCAAAGCAGAAATCGTCTCGGCGGACGTTTATGAAAAATCCGGCCTGCGTGCCTTATTGAATTTCGGCCATACCATCGGTCACGGCATTGAGCAGGCTGCAGGTTACGGAAAGCTATGGCATGGAGAGGCAATCAGCCTCGGCCTTATCGCAGCCTGCCGCATTTCCGAAAAACGCGCAAAGCTCACACCGGAAGCCACCGCCGCCATTCTTACAGCCTTAAAAACCTTTAAGCTTCCAACGCAATTGCCAACCGAAATCTCCACCGAAGCAATAATTCAGGCCTTGCGGCATGACAAGAAATTCACCGATGGGGAAATTCGCTTTGTGCTTACAAACTCGCTCGGATCCGCCTTTTTATCCCGCGATGTCACACTCGAAGATATTCTGGAAGCAATCGAATCTCTGCGTAGCTAGAGCGCGGAAAGAATCGTTTGCAGGGCATTTCCCTCCAGCCTGTTATTGACGAATATAAACGACTTCCGGTTACTATTTGCTCTGGATTTTTTGATTAACTTCGAGAGCCCGTTACGCCCATCGGCGTAAACCTCTCCAGTTTTTTTGTAAGGCGCGAAATTCTTTACCGCCTGCTCATAAGTCCTGCCGGGTTTCAAAAGAAATCTCCCCACGTTAAAGTCCGCTGTATGGCTACGCTTCAGTGCAAGCTGCTCCAGCACCGAAGGCATGCGCGACCAGCTGTTAAAGACGTGCGCGACATTGTGCCGTTCCAACACTTCGAAATATTCTTCCTGAAGAAAATTTTTATTCCGAATTTCAATGGCATACTGCCAGTCATGTGGAAGCTCTCTTAGAAAGCCGTCCAGCAACTGCACAAACTCCCGCCCCCGCCGAAAGTCGCGGACGGAAAATTGCGTGAAGGAAAAAATCAGAACCCCTATGGAATCCTGGAAGGGCGTGAGCGGCGTCAAAAACTGACGCTGGAAATTGCCTGCATTCAGGAAATTGTCATTTACCTCCCCTGCCCGCGCAGCGTGGCGGGGCAATTTCGTAAAATGCTTTATCGTGAGAAGCTCGGTCACTTTAAAAGCAAACCGGAATGTTGCAGGCACCTGGGAAACCATATTTTCCACCTGGCGCTCCTGTGGATATTGGTAAAAACCCGCATCGACACATACGGTGGGAAATACTTCCGCGTATTCCTGAAGGCATTCCCTCTCAAAGGCGGCCTTTGAAAAGCGCTTTTTTCGAAGATATCGCTGTTCATCATAGAGCATCCCGATCCAGCCGGGATACTTCCAGGATGAAGTGCCGATGAAAACATTCTGCGCCGCTTCGGCGGCAATACCGCTCAAAAGTTTTTCACGGGAAAAATCGGCGGCAAATAATCCGGCATCCATCACTATAATTTATGGTTTGAAAACAGGGCGGAAGTCGAAAAATCGACGAAATTCGCATGTAATGGCTTCCTGTTTGAGGAGGAATTTTGAGGCTATCCTGCAACACGTCAATCGCTAATCGTTAAATTGGCCAGTTTCTCCATTGGCCAAACGCCACTTTTTTGAGCAAAATGAGAACTTATGTTTTTACGTACGGTTATAATCTTCGTTCTTGCCGCCTCTACTCCCCTTTGGAGCCAGAGTAAGCCACAGAATAAAACAAAAAGCATAAAGTTCGACGGTAAGGAATTTCCTCTCTCCGATACGGGAAATAATCCTGGTGGCGAATTCGCCCGCTATATTCTTCCGGGTGAGGATGCAGACAATTACACCTTCAAAATCGGAACCCTGCTTGTCACCAACGCGGTGAACAACGATCCGATTGATACTGCAAAATTCGCGATGGAAAATCTTCAGAAAAATCCCGCGCTGGTATTCTCCGATCAGATTCTTGTCAATCGTGCCGCACCCGCGGCCATTGTCATTTTCGGTTTCCGGTTTCCGGATGGCGACTACCAGCTGAATGTCTGGAAATATGAAAAACGCCTTTACGGGGTTTTTTGTGAGCAGATCATGCTGGCTGCTCCAAAGGGAGTGGACCCCGCCGCGTTTAAAAAATGGGCAGCCGACCATAAAGGCAAACTCGTACAGGCCATCTCTCCCGTCCACTGGTCCCCGACTCCAAACCAATCTCTCTTTGAATAATCTTTCATGAAGAAATCTGTCACTATTCGCGTTCCGGGAACGACGTCCAATCTTGGACCGGGTTTCGACTGCCTGGGCATTGCGTTTCAGATTTATAATTTCATTCAGGTTACGCGCTCTGAAATCGCAACAAAAGATGCGATGGTAAAAGAAGCAGCGGATGCATTCTTTAAGACGGCGAAGATCAAGCCCTTTCGTTTTTCCTGGGAAATTACCGGCAAAGTTCCGCGTTCCCGCGGATTAGGCAGTAGCGTCACCGTCCGGCTGGGCATTCTTCACGCTTTGAATGCCCTTCACGGCGCACGCATTTCCGCGGAAACACTTTATCATTTATGCAGCGGTCTTGAAGGTCACCCGGATAATGCCGCGCCCGCTGCTTTTGGTGGCTTCACCGTCAGCCGCCAGGATTTCACATGCCTGCGCACGCCGGTATCGGGTAAGCTCTCGTTTGTACTGCTGATTCCACCGTTTGAAATTGCCACAACTTCCGCACGTAAGGTTCTTCCAAAGCAGGTTACTTTTAAAGACGCTGTCGCCAATGTGGGAAACACCGCGCTCATCACCGCCGCATTCACCAGCAAACGCTACGAAATGCTCCGTGGATCTTTTAGCGATCATTTGCACCAGCCCTTCAGAAAAAAATTCCTCCCTGACATGGAAAAAATTATCCGTGCCGGCACGCGGGCCGGGGCCCTTGGCGGCTGGCTTAGCGGATCTGGATCCGCCATCGCGTGCGTCACCCTCAGCAATCCGCAGAAGGTTAGCGAAGCGATGCTTCGTGCATCCGGCATCAAGGACGCGCAAACCATCATTACCAAAGCGGATAACACCGGAGTAAAAATCCTTACCGGGAGCTAATTGCTTATGCGCCGCTGGCTGGAAGGACTTGAGCAATTCGCCATCGACGTCATTCTCGAACGTCGCTACGGACGGCGCGCGGAGATGCTGCGCTGGGTATTGTACTTCCTCTCCGGATTCTATCTCTTCGTGGTGCAAATGCGCCTGAGACTCTACCAGAATCGTTTTTTCCATCGTCACTCGATTGGTTGTCCCGTGATCAGCGTAGGCAACCTGACCGTCGGGGGAACCGGCAAAACTCCCGTTGTCGAAATGCTAGCTCGTGAATTACTTCGGGGTGGCCGGCGCGTGGCAATTCTTAGCCGCGGCTATAAAAGTGTGGCGAAGCCTCTTTTCTCCCGCTTCATGGATAAAATATTTAAGAATAAAGCCATCTTCCTTCCGCGTATTGTATCGGATGGACGCTCGCTTCTTCTGGATTCACGCATGGCCGGTGATGAGCCCTTCATGCTCGCTAATAATCTAAAAGGCGTTCCCGTACTGGTAGATAAAGACCGTGTGAAGAGTGGCCTCTTTGCGATCCAGCATTTTGACGCAGATACCCTGCTACTCGATGATGGACTGCAATACCTGCGACTGCAGCATCGCATCGATATCGTACTCATCGACTGCCAGTCTCCATTTGGAAATGAATTTCTTCTGCCACGCGGAACATTGCGCGAACCCGCGCAGAATCTATGCCGCGCAAATTATATCTTCATTACAAAAAGCTCTGAAGCGGGCAATGCGGATTTGATCACCCGCATCCGAAGCTATAATAAAACAGCCGATATCATCGAATGCGCGCATCGCCCGAAAAACCTTCGCAATATTGCAACCGGTGAAATATTTCCACTCGAATTCCTGAAAGGAAAAACAATTGCGTCGTTATGCGGAATCGCCGTGCCTGAAAGTTTTGAAGAGGCGCTTCGTCAATTGGGAGCAAATATCGAAGTCGTCAAATCCTACACGGATCACCATCGCTTTTCGCCTCGGGAAATCGAAAATTTTATTCGTCGGTGCGGGCGCCGCAATATCCCGGCAATCATTACCACGGAGAAAGATGCCGTGCGTTTCCCCCGCATCATCGAGCCGGAAGTTCCCATTTATTTTTTACGCGTCGAAATTGAAATTTTGTCCGGTCATGAAAATTGGGAGCGTCTGCTTACCCAGGTCTGCAACCCCAGTGCGCTTCTTAAGACCCCCACCACCACCTATACACCGGGAAATCTGGCGCCAGTCTGATTATTGTTGGCTACCGGCGGCTCGGGTTTTAATCAAACCGGTAATTTCGAGATAGGTACGCGTTATCGGTTTTTTGGTCGCGGGATCGAAACTTTCAATCCGCATTTGCTTGAGCATCCAGCGATCTCCCAGTTGCTGAACGGAAAGAACCGCAAACTTCCGCACCAAATTTTCCTTTGAGTCATAACCCTCCATGCGCATCAGTGCGCCATTTTCCTTATCAATCCAGATTCGCACCCGTTTATACTGGGAATACTGGTCAGGCGCCGGAATTTCGAGCTTCCATGCCTTTCTTACGCCCGCCATCTCTTCGCCGACGAGCACGGGATCCGGCCAGTTAAGAAACTGCATGGCTATATCCTCATAAGTAATGGAGGAGTTACGGACCTTATGGTCAAAACTCGCAGAGGGCACTGGCGCAATATGCCCATCGATTTTTTCAAGAAGGCGGGGGGTTTTGCCTTCGAAGTTGAGGATCAACGTCTGATCAGGATTTTCGAACCGATACTCTACGGTATTTTTGCGTAAATTAAGCTCGAAGGGCGTGATATCCTTTTCAGTGC
>JBDSIH010000397.1:0-5899 GCA_039918055.1 Chthoniobacterales bacterium | reverse complement strand
ATACAAGTTCAGGTGGAGGCGCAAGTGCCCTGACCTTAAAGCTGGGGGCAGATTTTATCCTCCAGAATGGAGCATACACCGGAGTCCAGGCTAACTCCACCGTTGTGAACTCTTCGGGAGTTGCGTCAAATGTAGTGCTGGATTTGAATGGCCATAATTTCACCGATTCTACTTATACTAGCACAAGTGGCTTCACGACGGGATCAGCGGCCTATTCGATTTCTAATTCCTCAGGTACGGCCGCTAAGTTTATCGTTCCACACTGGACACCTACTGGCACTGTAATGGTAGGAAATAATGTTACGCTGATGATTGCCGGTTTATTAGGTGTAAATACGACTGAGAGTGTACAAACCACGCAATTTGCCACCGGATCGACTTTACAGTTCGCTTCTAATAATTCTAATACTGTCGCTGTCAATGGTGGTACCGCTACCAATAATATTTACAATCTCACGATAGGAAATACTGCGAATAACAACTTTTCGGATTTCAGAGCCCTTAACGCTGGAGGTGCGATGAGAGTCAATGGTGATTTCCTTATTAACCAGGCCTCTAACGGAAACGCTAATCATATGGATTTGGGCTGGAGTGGTGGTACGGCTGCCAACACCATGTATGTAGCGGGAAATTTTACCGATATGGGCGGAACGGGTGCCACCAGTTACAATACGAATACCAACAACTTCAAGACCGGTCTTCTGATTTTCAACGGCGGCAGCACCCAGCGTGATGTTTATATAAACCGTGATTTCCAATCGGCCCTCACATCTACCGGAGGTAATGCGAACATAAAAATTGGCGAAAGCTCCACCGTCACTTCAAATATTCGTCTTACGCATAATTTAACCAATACAGTCGGAAGCATTACCATGCTCAAGGAGTCTCGCCTGAACGTTCAAAACTACACAGTGACAGCGGGAAGCCTCATCTTTTCGGACAATAGCGTGAGTCAACATGCGACCTTCGCTTATACATTCGGAACGACTAATGGACTTATCACGACAACTGGAAATCTCGCGCTTAATACCTTTAATCTCGAATTGACCTTCGATGGCACGACATGGACGAACGGCAACCTGCTCCTGTTTCATTATGGAACAAATACTGGCGGAACACCTGCGCTGGGAACGATTACCTATAATGGCCCTGGAACTATTACTTCGGCAGGCACACTTCTCAACTCAGGAGGAAATATCTACCTTCAGGGTCTGAGTGTAACTCCGATTCCTGAGCCCAGCACGGTATTCCTGTTGATGGCGAGTTTCGGCAGCCTGATTGTCTGGAAGCTTCGCCGCCGCAAGGCTTAATAATTCTCATAGTGGGAGTAAAAAGGAGAAGCTATGGGGATAGCTTCTCCTTTGTGCGTCAAAATGAGATTCCAGTTTGGAAGTGAATCTATCAATAGCTTCGTTAACTTGTGAGCACGCTTTTGCATCTCCCTTAATCAAACAGATCCGACTGCAAGATGGATCGAATCATCGCGATCTCCAGACATTATTTGATTAAAGTCAAATAGCAGGGAACGTGAGAACCTTATGAGTCGTATACCTCGATAATATTAGAATCTTAAACAAGCGACTATACCCTCATGAGCGGAACGCTCGAAGCTACCATGAGTTGAGCAAAGCATAGGTCATGTTGCAGAAAAAAAAGGGGGCAGGTCTTGATCTTGACAAAATGAAGAAGGCTATGAAGATGCGGTAATGCCAAGACAGTTGAGGATTCAGTATGCGGGAGCGCAATATCATGTGATAGCGCGCGGAAACCGAGGTGAGGCGATTTTCTTCGGAGACGAGGATCGGAAATTATGGGTGGAGACCCTCGGAGAAGCATCTGAGCGTACAGGGTGGGAAGTACATGCCTGGGTGCTGATGAATAACCATTACCACCTGGTTTTACAAACGCCGGAAGCGAATCTGGTAGCAGGTATGCAATGGCTACAGACGACCTTTGCGCTGCGAATGAATGCGAGGCATGGATTAAGCGGCAACCTTTTTGGAGGACGCTATAAGACGGTCCTGGTGCAGGCGGAGAAAACCCGCAGTGGGCAGGAACAGCGCAGCCATCCCTTTGGATATTTGGGAACGGTAATGGATTATGTGCATTTGAATCCTGCGCGCGCAGGCATTCTTTCCAAAGGAAAAAAGAAGACCCTGGATGAATATAGATGGAGTAGTCTTGCAGCGGGGTATGTGCAAATGCCTGGCAAACGACCACGGTGGCTGGATGCAAAAACGGGCCTGGCAGTCTTTGGCCTCAAAGATACCGCCCATGGAAGGCGAAAATTTCTCGAACGCCTGGAGGAGAGAATCCATGAGGAGGGGAGTGACTCGGGAAAGGCTGTTGTTGAAGGACAAAGTCTTCAGACAACGCTTCTACGGGGATGGTATTTCGGGAATCTCCGGTTTCGGGAAAAGATGCTCACTCTACTCCCGAAGAAAGGTAAACTTAAGAACAAACGCCATAAGGCGGCGGAAATTGTAAAAGATCATAGCGGCGTGCAGGCAGAAAAAATCATTCACGAGTTTCTTGGAAAGAACCGCCTGAAAGAGAACGATTTCTTAATGTTGTCACCGGCACATGTCCGCAAGGCCGAACTGGCGACCAAGCTTCACCGGCAAACGACCGTTAAACTTCAATGGATTGCGGAGCGTTTGGAAATGAAAAGTGAATCCAATGTCAGCCACATTATACGTCGACATAAGTTGTCAAAGTTCAAGGCCTGACCCTTTTTTATAATTCCGTAATGATACCGTGTTTTCTGCCATTAAAACCAAAGCTCCCACATTAGATCCATTTTCAATGAGATTTTTTACCTTCATTCAGGCATGGCGCGCTTCTCGGCAGGCTTATGAGATTATCTGTTTTACCCCTTGAGTACAAAGCGATTTTTCAGATGATGGAACACTTCTAAAATGAAAAAGCAACGCATTGCATTCGCCGGTATCCGGCATGCCCATATCGGCGACCTCTGGAATCGCGCTCAGAAACATCCAGATCTCGAGATTGTCGCATGCTGTGAGGAAGACCCGAAGCACTCGCTGCTGGATGCCCTGAATATCACGCCAACGCATGATAATTTCGAAACGATGCTTTCAGAAGTAGACTTCGATATTCTGGCGATTGGGGATTATTATGCTAAAAGAGGAAAGCTCGCGATTAGGGGATTAGATAAGGGAAAACATATTATTTCCGATAAACCGGTTTGTACCCATTTGGAGGAGCTGGACCGGATCGAGATGCTTTCGCGGGAGAAAAATCTCAAGGTAGGACTGATGCTGGATTGCCGTACGACCGGAGGATTTATTGCTCTGCGAAATTTTATTCGCTCCGGGAGAATCGGAGAGATTGTCACGGTTTCAGTGGCGGGACAGCATCCGCTTATGATCGGCGTTCGTCCAGAATGGTATTTTGAACCGGGCAAACATGGCGGGACTCTTAATGACATCGCGATTCATGCGCTGGACTTTGTGCCATGGATGACAGGATTAAACTGGAAACGTATTATTTCCGCTCGCACCTGGAATGCGAAGGCCAAAACAATGCCACACTTCAAGGATAGCGCACAATTTCTTATGGAGCTGGAGAATGGCGCCGGAGTCATTGGGGATATGTCTTATCTCGCGCCTAATGGATGCGGATTTAAGACAGATATGTACTGGCGATTAATTTTTCACGGGACATGCGGATTTGTAGAGGCTAGCTATAATTCTACAGAGCTTCGTTTTGCCACGGATACAGACAAGGACGTACAGACGGCACCCATAGCTGAATCTGCCCCCGGTCAATACCTCGAAGATTTTCTTGCGGATATCCAGGGAAACCCCATCAAGCAGGGACTCTCGACCGCAGTGTCTCTCCGCGCTAATCGCTGGGCGTTACAACTGCAGCAAGTAGCAGATTCGAGTGCTTAACGCGAGTCTGCTTTAATGCAGTGAGAATAGCATGCGCTGACCGATAGCAGGGATACCCGTAATTCCACCCTGCGTATTTTTCGAATACGTGCATGAGCTTAAGGGAAGTCTGGCACCGAAAGTGAACCTGGAAGAGGGGAGTGCTCCATTGACAATTTACTCTGTTGGGTAAGCCTTTCGTTTTATCTTGCAAGAGCTTTTGAAGCCGCTACTCTACAGGTCTAATCGCGGGGTGGAGCAGCCCGGTAGCTCGTCAGGCTCATAACCTGAAGGTCGTAGGTTCAAATCCTACCCCCGCAACCAATTTTCAATTCTGAAAATGGTTCTTCCTCAATAACTTGCAGTTGTGTTGTGGTTTTCTATGCACACTCCCGGATAGGGCGTGTGCCTAAAAATCGTGCCTTGCGTGTGCCTAAAACACCAATGCGAGATCAACTTTTCAGGTGGAATTTGTTCTCGCCGTTTAGAAAGCAAACACACAATGGCGGCAATTTATCAACGACGACACACCTGGTGGATAAGATTCTACCATCCGCGCACCGGCAAGCTTGTCCGGGAAAGCCTGGGCACCCCTGATTCCGCCCGGGCCGAATTATTGCGTCAGCGGGTGGAACTGGAAGCGGCATTACTGGAACCGCGCTTGCAGGCAGCGGAACTGCCCGCTGCGGTAAGTCAGGCATTGGGCACGCCAGTGAGCTTGCCAGTAATCGAAGTGAGCGCTACCCCTGTGCTTCCATCGGTGCAGATTCCACGGGTTTCGATCGAGGTCGCGCTGAAATCCTATATAGACTTTATTCGGGCCGACAATGCCCCCAGACACGTGGATAATAAACTTTCCATGCTACGGCGCTTCCTGGGAACGGGACGCGTGGAACCGTTTGTGATTTCGGATAACGCGAAGCACCGAGGCCTTCGCCTCCGGAAATCTATGGGAGGGCATTTCAAGGGAGAGTTTCTCGATGAAATCACACCCTCCGTTTTACAGGAATTTTTTACGCGACTGGAGGTCTCTATCAAGACCAAGCGTCACTATCGGGAATTTTTCCATCACCTGTTTGAATTTTGCATTAAATTTGGTCTCTATCGCCCGGAGAACTGGCACTGCCCGAATCCTGCGGCTGCGTTGCCGACTTATCTGAGTCGCAACCGCAGAATCATTTACCTTGGGATCGATCAGGTTGACGAGCAACTCGCCGCGCTTGAGAACCATCCCGCCTTTCAAATGGCAGCCGCAATCATGATCCACGCAGGCTTGCGCCGCGCTGAGGCGCTTTGGCTTACGAGGGACGCGATTTCCCCGGACTTATCGTTTCTGTCGGTTGTAAACCGGGTCGATCCTGAGAACGACTTGGAAAGCTCCCTTAAAACAGGAGATCGGTCGGTTACGATTCTGCCGCCATTGAAACGGATGCTTGAGGCCTATCTGCCAACGCTAAGTGGAGAATGGCTCATTCCAAAACCTGGAGGCGGAAGATGGAATGGAGATGCCTTTGCAAAAAGACTTAAGGATTTTAACACGCAGGCGGAGTTGAAATGGACTTGCCTCCATTACCGGCACACCTATGCAACTCAGCGTGCAGCGCAAGGGTGGTCGCTGCTTCGTATTGCCCACGAAATGGGAAATAGCGTTGCGATTGTGGCGGAATATTATGCGGCATATATGAGACCTGTGGAAATCGGCGCTCCGGTTTCCGCTCCAGTGCTTTCATTAGTGGAACGAGGGGCGGCCTGAGCCTGGCAGCTTACGTGAAAATATCCTGAAGCTTTTTAATGAAAAGCTCAGGAATAACCTGGGTATTAATAGAAAGCTCTTCGCGGCAAAGTGAAACTGCTGCACAAATTTGTTCCAATTGTTTTGGAGGAATCTCATCACATTGAGCAAGCGCCATTTCCCAAATCGTTTCTGATTCTTCGAGGACATGCGCAGCGAAAGCCCGCAATGATTGTGAGGTAGGTTTTTCCTTGATAAGGTGCGCAAGAGT
>JBDSIH010000396.1:0-4482 GCA_039918055.1 Chthoniobacterales bacterium | reverse complement strand
GCCGCAATACACCGTTCGTAGTAATCCGGGACTTCCACGGAGAAGTAGCAGGACTTGGAATAGTGGGCGAAGGTAAGTGTTTTTACTTTGGGGTAATGCTTCGTCACCGCCTCGCTGACCACTTTGTGATGCGGGTGCCCGTATTCGCCTTCCGGAGAATGCGTGAGGATGAGCTGAGGGGATAGCTTGAGGGGCTTTAGCCTCGCAATGACATCATCCGGGGTGAAGGAGGACTTTCCGTTACGGATATCGTAACGGGAATCCGGTAAACCGAGAAAATGCGTCTTTGCACATTGAAGCTGAGACTGCCATGCAAGAAGTTCGCGTCCCCTCGGATGTTCGGCGGAATAGGTTACGCTTACGATCTGCCAGGATATCCACGGATTAGCGATCTGGTAGGGGCCTGCAAAGAGCGCATCATCATCCGGATGCGCAACAATGATGACGCCATTAATTGTTTTAGAAGCAGCGGGCATGAATGAGAGACTGTAGAGAATAAGGAACGGAATCCAGAAGTATACTTACTTCGAGGATTTCAGGGAGGTGTAAACGGGATAGCCGACGATGCGAATATCATCCCGTATTCTTTTATAGCTTATATTAGCAAGCCGGATGGCTTGGGCATTGCTGTTTACTCCGCGCCCGCCCACAGCGGGAACGGGACCCCCAAGCAAAACGGGTGCCGTATAGATATGAACCTTCTGCACAAGCGCGGCATCAAATGCCTGTCCGAAAATTTCGCCGCCGCCTTCGATAAGGACGCTGACGACGCCCTGTGATCCCAGCTTTTTTAAAACGGAACGCAGTGTGCCGGATTTATAAATAACAGTTCGATCCCGAAAGCGATCGGTGAAGACTTTAGCCTTACGTGGCAGCTTTCCACTTCGGGTAAGGATGATGCGTAGTGGCTGTTTTGCGCCCGGAATGCCGCGCACGGTCAGGGCGGGATTATCGACACGCAACGTTTCCGCGCCGATGAGAATGGCATCGACCTGGCTACGAAGAGCCATGGCGTCCTTCCGCGATTCCGCACACGTAATCATTCGTGAAGCACCGGGTGGGGTGGCGATGCGGCCATCAAGCGACATGCCAGCCTTTGCAATGACGAATGGCATGCCGGTGCGGATCCAGTGGTTCCACGCTTCATTAAGCGCGCTGCACTCTGCTTCCAGAACGCCGGTAGTGACCTGTATGCCAGCCGCCTCCAGGATTTTTTTTGCTCGGCCCGCGTGTTTTGGATTTGGGTCGGTTGCACCCCAGACTACATGGCGAATACCCGCCTGAAGAATTGCTTCCGTGCATGGAGGGGTGCGCCCATGTGTCGAGCAGGGTTCAAGCGTAACATAAAGAGTGGCTCCCTTTGCATTAGGACTGCGCAATTTCTGCAATGCCACAATTTCGGCATGCGGTTTACCGGCTTTTTCATGAAAGCCGCGTGAGAGAATATGTCCCCCCTTTACGAGTATGGCGCCGACGGCAGGGTTGGGGCTGGTCTTACCAAGCCCTTTAGCAGCCTCCCGGAGTGCGAGGCGCATATGCCGTTCATGGATCGAATGCTTGCTCATACGAAAAGTTCGGGGAATGATAGCACTGATGCAGCTTCCCGCACGCGCTAAAGAAATTCTTTTTGCCGATCTGGCGGAATTAATCCGCTCAGGGATGACTTTTCGAGAGTCCCTGGAGAGAATATCACGTCATTCCCGGCGATTGCGCGGGGTAGTCACCAAAATGCTATCGGCAGGGAATACGCCGGAGGAATGCTTTGGGGTTGCGCGCTCCCGTTTCGACGAAGTGGACTTTTCGGTTCTTTTTGCGGGAATAGAGTCGGGCCGTCTTGAGCAGTCTTTTGTGGGGTTGAGCGCGTATTACGCCACAGTTGTGGAATGTCGGAAACAGTTCTTCCGGGGTCTTGCTTATCCGTTGTTCGTTTTTAACCTGGGCGTTTTTATTATCAATATTCCCACGGCAGTAGTTGGTGCGGGTGTGGGTGCGTATTTCAGGGAAGTTTTCCAGGCGCTGATGGTTTTTTATCTCCTGCTTATTGGTGGCTATTTTCTCACCCGATTTTTGCTCACGATGGTGGCAATGAATCCTGCTCTGCAAAGGAGATTTCGATTTATTCCGCTCCTGGGTAGCCTGCCTTATCAATTGGCACTCTGGCGATACACGCTCATTAGCAGTCTCCTCATAGCGTCCGGATTGAGCATTTATAAGGCGCTCGATATGGGGGCAAAGGGCTGCAAAAACGCGCTGATTCAGAGGGCGACGGCTGAAATTATCATCGCCTCACGGGCGGGCGGTAATCTAAGCGATGCTTTTTCTGAAACTGCCGCTTTTCCGGAAGAGGTGACGAGGGCAGTGACTCTTGGCGAAACAGCGGGTCGCCTGGATTTTCAATTGGCGTCTGTGGCGAGTTTAATGCAGAGGGAATTTATCAGCCTTGTCCAGTTTTTGGCAGAACTCGCACCGAAGCTTATTTATATACTTATTGTCCTTTATCTCGGTTTCCGTGCGTATGGAATGATGCAGGGCGTTTCCTCCGAAATTCACGCTATCCAGCAACCTCTGGAGTAGGAGAACTATAAAATCCGGCGGGCTATTCGCATTTTTCTTTCGCCGCCGTGACGATAGGGATAGAAACCTACTCTGTGCCAAAGCCAAGCCTTCCTGTAGAACCCGTAGAAATGGATATCGCCGACGTAGCCTTTGGGGGCGCGGGAGTGGGACGTATCGATGGGAAGGCGTGCTTTATCAAATTTACCATTCCCGGCGAGCGTGTAAGGGGGCGGCTGGTTCGCGATCACAGCAAGTATTCCGAGGCCGAACTTCAGGAGGTGATTACTCCATCGCCAGACCGCATCGTGCCTGTTTGCGAATACGCGGGAAATTGTGGCGGATGCAGCTACCAGCACATTGATTATAGCCGCCAGCTTGAAATCAAAAGCAAGCAGGTCGAGGAAGCATTGAAACGGGTGGGGGGATTTACAGATGTCCCGATGCGCCCGATCATCGCCTCTCCGAAACCGTATGAATATCGCAACCGGATCACCGTGCATCGGGATGGCCGCACTACGGGCTTTTATGATTTTCGCGGACGAATGCTTGTGGATATCGCAAAATGCGCCATCGCTTCACCGGCAGTGAATGATATGCTTCGTCGTCTTCGCCTGACGCATGTTCACGATGGGAATTTTACGCTCAGTGAACCACTTGCAACGGGAGGATTTCTGCAGACGAATGCGGCCGTTGCATCATTACTTCTGCAATGCGTGCAAAAGCATTGTCCGGAAAAAAGCGGCTTGCTCGTCGACGCTTTTTGCGGCGCAGGATTTTTTCTCAAGCATCTGCTTTCCCGCTTTTCACGCGGTATCGGCATTGAGTGGAGCAATGCCTCCATCCGCGCGGCGAATCGCAAAAAAGCGGAAAATGAAACCTATCTTGAAGGCAGCGTCATGGAGAACCTCGAGGAAGTTCTTCTTAGTGAAGATACGAATGATACGGTGCTGATTCTTGATCCTCCTTCCCAGGGGCTCGATAAGAAGGTTCCCGAAATCATCAATCGCTGCCTGCCTGCGCAGGTTATCTATGTGTCCTGTAAGCCCGCGACACTCGCTCGCGATCTGAAACTTTTATCTGCCAACTATAACCTCGAGGCCGTCACACCTATCGACATGTTTCCCCAGACGGCGGAAGTCGAAGTGGTTGTAAATCTGGTAAGAAAATGATTCGCAGACGGTTTGGCAGAACTAATCTGCAGATGCCCGTTATCACATGCGGAGGCATGCGGTATCAGCAGTCCTGGAAAGATGAAGATGCCGGGAAGATTACGGCTGAAAATCAGGAAAATCTAGAGCGCACGATCCACCATGCCGTGGAGAATGGGATCAATCACATCGAGACTGCGCGCGGATACGGAACCTCGGAGTTGCAGCTCGGTCGCGTTCTCTCCTCTTTTCAGCGTGATAAGATCATCGTGCAGACCAAGGTCGCCCCTGCGGAAACGGAAAAGGAATTTTTGCAGAAGTTTGAGCTATCAATGTCGAACCTGCAGCTCGACCATGTTGATCTGCTGGGCATCCACGGCATCAACACGCCGGAGCTTCTGGATATGACACTGCGAAAGGGCGGTGCACTTGAGACGGCGCGTAAACTGCAGAAAGAGGGACGGGTGCGCTTCATCGGTTTTTCCACGCACGCGGAAGTCGATACGATTGTAAGCGCCGTTGACTCCGATGAATTTGATTACGTCAATCTGCACTGGTACTACGTTAACCAGGTAAACTGGCCGGCAATCGTCGCGGCAACGCGGCGTGACATGGGTGTATTCATCATCAGTCCGAATGACAAGGGCGGTAAGCTTTACGCGCCTTCTGATAAGTTAAGCCAACTGTGTGCGCCATTTTCGCCAATGGCATTTAATAATTTGTTCTGCCTTTCTCATCCCCAAGTTCACACGTTGAGCATGGGGGTATCGCGGCCTTC
>JBDSIH010000395.1:0-2087 GCA_039918055.1 Chthoniobacterales bacterium | reverse complement strand
GAAGTGCCGGTTGATAAATTCTGAAATACTGCCCTGCTTTTCTGTTTTCATAAATTAAAGTGTCAGTCGTTTTCCGGACTGGCAACGGATTGTTTATTTAGCCCAAAAATGACAAAAGCCACCTCTGGATTTAACGGCTACGGATATTCCGCCATTACCGTCCCGGGTGGCTGGTTCCTTGCTATCAAATGGAGGCCGCTTTTCAAGAAACTTTCTTACTCACTTCCGGAGCGCTCCAGTCCTGCCCTTCCCTCCAGAAAGGAAGCTCATAAATCAGAACGGCAAAGCCACAGCCAATCAGAACGGCGGCTATACGTACACCCATTGCCTGAAGTGTGACATCCGGCGTAGGAAGCATCGGCGCGGCAACGGCAAACATCGCAGCTCCCTGAAGCATCACTGGCTTCATTCCTTTCCGCGTTACCCCGATCCATGCAAGCACTCCGAAAACCAACGACTGAGCGAGCAGAAAAACCGCGATGTTATTTCCCGCACCGGCGACGATCACATCAAAGACAATGGCAAGCAGCGTACCAAGGATTGCTCCACGCATTTTTTCCGGAATCAAAGGCAGCGTTCCCGGCACGGCAAGACGAAAGGACATCAGCCCCGAAGCAATCACCACAACCGCTGCTCCGGGCGGAAAAAATGCGCCAAGAACCATCGTAAGCGATGTGGTAATGCCTACAAACAAAGCGTTCTTAAAAGGAAAGATCGGAGAGGTCTCCCTTGGCAACCCTTTCGGAGCGGGAAAAAGGAAAAAAGCAATTGCGGCGGAGATAATTCCGCAGGTCAGATTTACGCCATGCGCCCCCGCTGCCGTTAAGACTGCAGAGGGCTGGACGATTCCTGTAGGGATACACGTTATGAGCCCAAGCAGCGTGAGAAGCACGAGTGAATCATCCTTCGTAAAAGAAACCTGGCGAATACCAACAGCAATCACTAAGGCAAACGCCGGAAGAAGAAGCCACGGTTGCTCCGGAAAAAGTGTGATAATTACTGTTCCAGCAAGTGCGCCCAACCAGGCGCCGACAATGCGGTGAAAAATTCTCCCATGCTCAAGGGAGTCGCCGCTGGCCAGAAGAAATGCTGCAAGGACGGAAAGGAACGGCTGCGGATTACGAATAATACCCATCGCCAGCGCCGCAAGAGCAACCGCGCAGGCCTGCCGCCCCGCAATGTGCAGGGGTTTATTCACGAACCGGAGAATCGTAGGATTTTTGTTCGCCGCTTTGCACTTTCTTCAGCAGAGCCTCACCTTCACGGGTTCCACGATTGGTATGGACTATCACCACGGCAGTTCCTCCCATTCGGAAATCTGCGGCTTCCGGCTCATCAAGGACAATGCGAACAGGATAACGTTGCGCGAGCAGGATGAAATCAATCGTGGGCTGCACCCGTGAAAGTATCCCCTCTCCTCCGGCAGCGGAAGCGGAGGGTCCGGACAGGGAATACACAGCTTTGGGAACGCCCTGCACCACTCCTTTAAGCTTACGACCTGACTCCGCCATGAGATACACATCAGCGGGCATTCCAGGCCGAATTGATTTCAGGTCCGTTTCCCGAAAATTTGCGAGCACGAACCATATCTTCTTATCCACGAGCGAAAACATCTGTTCTCCTGCGGAAGCGTAAGCGCCGGGAGTGATCTGCAGATTGGTCACGAAGCCATCGCAGGGCGCATAGACTTTGCAATAGCTGAGCTTTAAGTCGGCATCGTGAAGCGTTGCCTCTGCGGCCTGGCGTCGCACATTTACCCCATCCCTGTCGCCTACCAGATTCCGCGCACGTGCCAGTGCCGCCCGGGCTTCCTCGACAAGTGATTTCGCGACTTCAGCGTCTGTTTTTGCGAGTTCAACTTTGTCCGGTGTAACGTAGCGTTTTTCAAGCAACGCGGCTACACGCTGATAATAGGAATCCGCATAAACCGATCGCGCTTCACGTTCTTTTAGCGTCGCTTCGCAGGATGCAATCTTGTCTTTGTCTGCCTGAATTTCCAGTTCCGTCAGGCCAAGCTGTGCCTTTACGCGCCCCGCTTCTGCGGCATAAGGGCGGGAATCGAGCTCCATCAGGAGATCTCCGCGGTG
>JBDSIH010000394.1:0-2466 GCA_039918055.1 Chthoniobacterales bacterium | reverse complement strand
CAGGCGTCTTTTCAAGAGATTCTGTAAGTGCATCCTTGGTCATCTTGGCCTGTGCCGCGGCTCCTGCCACATCCTGCTGAGGCGCAGGCTGGGGCTGTTCAGCCATTTGATTTAATTGCTGTGCCTGTGAATCCATCAGGCTTTTCAGGCGATAAACATCCGTAAGTGCACGGCGGGAAAGCTGTCCTGAAAGATCCTTTTCCAGCGCATTGAGAGATTGGAGAGCCTTGTCTGTCGCGCGCGAAGCTTCCGATTTTCCTTTGGCCATCGAAGCCTCCGCAAGAGTCATTGATTGCTTTGCTGCCTCCGGCGTTTTGCCGAGATTAGAAAACGGAGCGGGCGTTTTCTCCATAAAATCTTTCAGCTTTCGATTCAGCTCTTTTTGCGCGAGGGCCAGTTTCGCGACAGCAGCGGCGTCTTTTGAAGCTGCTACCTCGTTCGCAATCTTCTTCTGGGCGATACTCGTCTGCTGCACGGCGGCGGCGGCGGCTTTTTGTTCATCACGATAGGCGGCAATATCAGAAAGTTGATCTTCCAGACCAGGCTTCATCCCCGCGACCGGCGTATTCTCCTGGGGTTCGGAACCACCACCGCTACTACCCCCCTCGGAAATTTTCTTAACCAGATCTTTCCGGCTGGCCACGAGGTATTGAAGCGCGGATTGCTCTTCGGTTTCCGCCGCCGGATTATCCGGCAAATCAAGTCTCGTTCCTGCTTTTGCCATGCTTTCCTCAGCGAGTGACAATTGATCCAGGATATTTCCGATATCTTCCTTTTCCATCGCTTCAGCGATCTCTGCATACAGATGTCCTGCGGATTTCCGCAGATCATCCTGCGCGAAGCTGAGTTTGTGCTGATCCTCTTTTTGCTGGGTTTCAGTGATCGCGGGTTTTTGGCTTTGGCGATGCGTCTGTCGAAGAATGTCCTGCTGCTTGTGGATCATTGCCGTGAGCTTATGAAGGCACTCTCCGCTCTTGCCCTTTCCTTTCCCTTCCAGCTTCACGATATCCTCACGAAAGGGACGAACTTCGACGAAGTAAATTTCCGATGCGTAGTAGGCATTGTTTTCCGAGGAAGCATTTGCGTAGTAACTTAAAACATCCCAGTCCTTAAGACCCAGTTCATCCAGGAATAGCGACGGGTGATACACGGCAAAGTTCGGTTCCTCCGGCGCAGGCAGCGGTTGCACCACGGGCTTGCCCCCGTTGATTGCTGTATTCCAGCCTGCTTTATTGATTCGCTGGCTCGAGGCGGCTTCGACAGTGAGCGAAAGAACGTCCACCTTTGTCAGCTTTAAATCCGCGCCCGGCTCGGTGATGCGGATTTCTCCCCAGGATTTACGAACTTCGGAGGCTCCGGTATCCGGCAAATCCATTTTGTCACCCGTTGTCTCCACGACCTTTTGGGCGGGGTGCAGATTATCCCAGGGATGATAATATTTATAAAATTCATAGGTGCCGAAACACACAGCCAGCGCGAGAATGCTGAGAGAGATAGTGGAGAGAAGAGAGGTGGAGCGGATTTTTACAGGCTTTTGCAACTCCTTGCCCGCCTGCTCTCCGATGCCGAAAAAATAGGCATTCGTGTTATGGTCGTGTTTCTGCTGCTGCAGATATATTAATGTATGGACACGATCCATCAGCGCAGGGACGGATTGCTCCATCTCGCCCGCCAGCCAGGAATCCGGTTTCGTTTTTACAAGGGCGACGACAAGGATGATCAGAAAGGCCAATGCAGAGACGGCTCCGAAAAAGAGGAAAATCGCAACGGCAATCCAGGTCTGTGAAATCCGTCCCGATGCCATTACTGCGCCGATTGCGACGGTGCCCGCGCAAACCAGCATAACCAGAACGCACAGCAGCCGGACAAAATACAATCTTTTCCATCGCCGGTCGACTTGCGTCAATTTTCGGGCAACCGAAGGGTGCAGATTTTTACGGTTTTTCAGCATTATACGAAGTTTTTTCGAGTGATCAGCCAAAGCGACTCCAAAAGCAACAGTATCGCCGCGGCTGCGAGCAGATACCACCACAGAACCTGACGGGCGAATGATGGATGCATCACCTCCGCGACCTGCTCTGCGTGGTGGGATTTTTCCGATGGCGGCATTATCCATGCATTCAGTGCAGCGGGCCGCCCCTCCTCGTATTCAAGCTGCGACTCTTTCATGCCCGGATTTACGCAAAACATTCTTTCCAGGTGCTGCGCATTATCTCTAGTCACGCGAAAGATTTGATAAATGCCCGGCTCATCGGGAACTGCGAATCGCAATCTTCCTTTTTCATCCGCAGTGAAACGCGAAATCTCCTTCTCATTCTGAGCGAGAACAAAAGAGGTATTCCCCGCATCCGTAAACTCCCCGAAGTAAATCTCTGCTGGTTCCACGGATAGTTGCTGATCGGATACGGGCCGGAGATACTGAAGGCAGAGGTCAATGAATGGCAAAAAATCCAGCCGGATCGGCCA
>JBDSIH010000393.1:0-3718 GCA_039918055.1 Chthoniobacterales bacterium | reverse complement strand
TCTGCCGGAATCACTTCCCAAAGAAATGCGGGGGACGAAAAAACAGGAGCCGATTTTCCCGGGCTTATTTCAGCATGTGAATCTGCGCGGCTATTTTTCCGTATTGGCCACCTACTTTTGCGTAATTGCAGGCTTCTCCATCATGACGACATTATTCGCGCTCTTCGTATGGCATCGCTTTGCTTTGGATGAAAAGCATACGGGCTATATTTTTGCGCTGATTGGTTTTATCGGTGTGTTGATTCAGGGCGGGCTGATCGGGCGGCTTGTGAAACGCTTTGGCGAAGCGCGGCTTGCCACCACGGGGGCACTCATTCTCGGCCTCAGTCTTTTTGGGCTTCCGCTAAGTGCGGGAATGGGCGGGATGATTTTAATTTCCTGCGCCCTTGCCGTGGGCAATAGCCTTCTCATGCCCACACTTTCCGGTATTGCTTCCCGCAGCGTGGATGCCGCCTGGCAGGGTCGAGCGTTGGGGATCATGCAGTCGATCGGAAGTCTTGCCCGCTGGATGGGCCCTTTACTGGCGGGGTGGCTGCTCGCGTTTGATCTGGTACGCCCATTGAAATTTTACGCACAAACTCCGCTTTGGGTTGGTGCCGCATTACTCGGCATGGCTTTTGCTATTTCATTCTGGCTGCCAAGAAAACAAATGCTTGCTGCCGAACAGCCGCGCTGAAGACTCTTTAAAATCTAGGCATTTTCGCTGCCTGGAGATTTGTGATGCGAGTTATTGGAAAAAACTTTCGTCTTACGCGCATGAAATTTGGCTAGTGCTTTTTGGGCAATGTGGTCAAGCCGTGCATCGAGGTTATGAAAACCATTTTTTCGTTGCTCCTGCTTGAAATGCAAAAGCATCCATTCCTGAAGATGGAGTAATTGTTCGAAGGGGAGTTGCTCTATCGCAGCCTCAATATCATTAAGCGTGCGCATCTGGGATAAACTACACGGAAGCCTCCCGAATTGCAAGATCGGGCCACTTCTCTTCGCGGTGCGGCTCCGGTTGCTACTTTTGCATCACTGGGGCATCAGGATCGTCGATGACTCGATCTCCCAATTCCGGAGAATAAAGGTAGTAGGCAAAAAAGGTAATAGGTTTTCCCTCCTTAGCCTGGAGAGCATATTTATGGCTCCGGATAAGAGCTTCCGCTTTTTCGAAATAGGCTTTGGGAAGTTGGACTGAGGCGGTTTCCTTCGAGTCGCTTGCCGCGTCGAAGATATTTGCAATCGTCACACTTTTTACCGTGGCATCATCATTCTGCACAATGGCGAAGATTACAGCATATAGCTGAAAGTCAGGATCGCGCTTCAGGCGTTCGCGGACGGTCTCTGCATGGAGTGCGGTGCCGATACACAAAAAAGAAATAAGAAGGAGGTGCAGAGAACGCATGGATTTTTAATAAACACACCGGCGGGCTGGGGGTCAATAACTCCCATAGCAGGATTACCTCCGAAAGGTATATTACCACTGTTTCGGAGCATCGACGGGATTCAGCACATCCTGGGAGACGGCTTCCATAAGCTTTTTTTCGTCCCACGCGCGAAGAAGGTTGAGATCGTGTTTTTGCACAATGTTTCCGGTGGAGTCGAAGGTAACATGCCAGCGCACTGCGCGATCAAAGTCCGAAGCAATTTTTTGAAACAGTGCATCCGGCGTCACCTTTTCCATATCCAGAATTTGCCGGCCAAAATTGATGAGGGCATTATCCGGCAATTCGTTCGGCTCCTTATTGGAGAGGCTGGATAGCAGGCTTCTGTTAAGGGCAGTGTGCATCGCTGTTTCTGGCGAGGAGGAACGCCGGATGATGGACCACGACCCGTTGATTTTTAATATATGGTTCCGGTAGGCGGAATCGGAGTAAAGCATGCGGAGGTGTTGATCCTGCTCATAAAGCAGCGCTGCATCCTGGTAGCGTTGCCATGACACAAGGCGCTTGGGTGCACTTTCATCCGACGGATCGAACTGCAGCAGAAGCTTTTGCCCTTCTGCATCGCTGATCAGATTTTTTGGTCGCGTAAGATGAAGATTATTTTCCCACTGGGTGAGTTGATCTCTGGCAGGAGGCTGTGAGGGCTCAATGATCTTCGAAGTGGATTCATCGGATCTCGCTTTGCGAGCTGCATCAGTCAGGGCTTTGCCGTAGGCTGCGGTGTCAGCCGGTGTCTGCCACCAGCGAAGGATGGGGGATTTGCGGATGCTTGTGATGTGGCCAGCGGAATCCAGAACAGGAGCGACATTTAGTGCCGCATCGAATTTTTTTCCAACGGCGGTATAGAATGCCTTATCATCCAGCTTCTCACCAAATAAAGCCAAAGAGTAGGCATCCCGCTGAGATTCATAATCTTGAATTTCCGCAGCTGTCTGCCATTCCAGAAATGCGCGATTTATCAGAATGATCGCACTGCGGTCAGGGGAATATTTTTTTCTTAAATCAAGCCAGCCCTCCATTTCGCGTGTGACGAGCATCCTATAATCAGGATCTGTGAAAAGCAGACGATAGTGCTGTTCTATTTCGTAGCGACTGGCATCCCGGGTAAACTGATGGTAAATTCGAAGCGCATTTTCCATTTTTTGCAGTTGAGCGGCATCGGTTTCCGTTTCGACCGTCATGGCAAGCGTACGCGCTTTTTCATTGCTGATAACCCATTTGGGCCGGCGAAGTATGAAGCTGCGCTCCCAGGCTTCCTCTTTTTTATTTTGAGACGTGGAACCTTTTGAAGGAGGCTGTGGCTGCATGGACTCGGCATGCAGTGAAATAGCGTAGCCTAAAATAATACCCGCATAGCACCATTTTTTTGAAAAAATCATTCTACCGATACATAGCATTCCCTTCATATTTCGCCAGAGATGAAATGCTCCGCTTTTCAGAAATACTGTTTGAGAGCCTTTTGACACCTATATCTTCCTTTTAGCTTTAAAAAGTTTCAGGAGCCGAAATACTGGCGCTACTAAAAATGGCCACTAAAATACGCAACCTAAAACTTAGTGAGCTGTTTTTTTCTCCGCGCTTTGTGCCAAGTGCAATTGTCTACAGCTGTGGGCTGGGGCTTCTTCTGATAACCTGCATTATGACGAATTATGCGGATCCCAGCGGCATTTATGGGACTTCGTGGTTTGACAGTTTTGAGATTCCTCTTGTCGGGTTAAGCTTTATACTTTGCCTCATTGCACCGTTTTTTGCGCCGGTTCGTAAAGCGGATCGCCTGGTGCTTTTTGCGCTCGGCGTGGGAGGGTTTGTAATCTGGTCGGGTCTGTCTGCGGTTGTCTACATTGTGATCTACCAGTTTTTACGCGGAGATGCGATTCCCACCACGTAGCATAAGTTGCGTTCCCAGGCTTCTTGGCTTGAATAAGTCGGCAGTTTTTGGAATATATTTTTTCCAGTAAACCGATCAGGCTTATTTCAAGGCGCCACTATCATCTTTCATTATCCTCCCTGATTTCCTCTCCAAGGATAATTACGCCTGCGATTATTTATACGGTCGGGTTAAGCATACTCGCGCTTTCCTGTTATGCCTGCGCAAGTATCAATTTTTTGGCGGGTACGAAGTGGACGGACGGGTTCAATTTCCCCGCGGTCGGGGTCAGTTTTCTCTTGTGCTTCATAGCGCCTTTTTTCACTCCATGTCGGGCAAGGGACAAGTGGATGCTTGTCGTTTTTTGCCTCGTGGGATTCGCACTACTTTTCGGTATTTGCGCTTTTCGTTACTCGTCGCTTGT
>JBDSIH010000392.1:0-2893 GCA_039918055.1 Chthoniobacterales bacterium | reverse complement strand
CATGCGGAAAAATAATCCAACAGTCACCATTGCCACACCCATGACGCCAAAGCCCGCATACATGATGGGCTTGCGACCAAGTTTATCCACGAATGCAATGGCGATGAAGGTAGCCAGTACATTCGTTACCCCCACAATAACAGTCCCCCACATTTGCTGATTTGAATTCGCAAAGCCCGCGAGCTTGAAAATCGTCGGCGCATAATACATGACAACATTAATTCCCGTCAGCTGCTGAATGACCTGCAGACCGACACCCAAACAAAGAACACGACGGAAATTAGGATTGCTGATGAACATTCCAAATCCATTTTGTTTTACCTTGAGGCTGTCTTCGATGGCCTGAACTTCGGATGCGATTTCCGCATCATCCAGATGCATCCGCCTGAATACCGCGATTCCACGTTCCCGCAAGCCTTTCAAAAAGAGCCAGCGCGGACTTTCCGGCAGGAAGCATACTCCCACGAACATGATTGCCGCAGGAATGGAGATAATCCCCAGCATGTAGCGCCATTCTCCGCCGGTCATTCCGGCATAGGTCGCAAAGTAAGTATCGCTCAAGAAAGCGGCTACGATACCGATCGTGATCATCAACTGATACATGGAGATCAACCCGCCACGAACGGATTGGGGCGCGATTTCCGAAAGATAAAGCGGAGCGGTGAAGGACGCTACACCCACGGCAATTCCGAGAAAGAATCTGGCTCCGATCAGAAACTGCTCACTCGGCGAGTAGGCACAGGCAAGTGATCCGAGAACAAAGATCACCGCGCTGACGAGAATTGTTTTCTTGCGTCCGAAGTGGTGTGAAATCAATCCGCTGATCAGCGTTCCAAAAACGGCACCCCACAGAAGCATGGAAACCACCACTTCAAAGGTGGAATCCGTCATGTTAAATTCTTTTTCTAAAAACGGCTTGGCACCTGCGATGACACCCACATCCAGACCGAACAACAAACCCGCCAGAGCGGCAGTTAGTCCAATAAAATAAACGATGGGTTTACTAGCTTTGCTGAGTGCTCGGCCCTGAGGGCTCGCCGACGAGGAGGGAGGTACGTAAGCCACGTCTGCCTTTATAGCAAAGCGCTGGGTGTTCTACAAGAATTTCCAACAGGGTAACGCACCCTCACTACTTCGCAGGCTCGACAGAGACGGATGCTGTCTGACCGATACGAAGCGGAACCGGAGGCTTTCCGGTAATATGAATACGCACAGGAAATCTCTGTGGCAGACGTACCCAGTCAATCGTCTGATAAACCTGTGGAAGAAGTTCATTCGTCGACCCGTTGCTGATAAAAATTCCCCAGCCTATACTTTTTATGACTCCTGTGAAGGATTGGCGGAAATGCCCCATGAGCGTGATTTCCACATTGTTTCCTTCCTGAATAAATTTGATCTGCGTCTCTTTAAAGTAAGCAGCCACCCAGAATGAGCTGGCATCCACGAGCGCAAGAAGCTGCTGCCCTTCGTTTACGTAGGTACCTGGGCTGGTATTCACGTTTGTAAGATACCCATCCACCGGTGCAAATATTTTCGTATAGCTAAGATTAAGCTGTGCGGTCTTCAGACTGGCTTCGGCGGCATTGAGCTGCGCGGCCGTGGCATTATAGCTATCCTGCGCATTCTGATAATCCTGAACATCCGTGACCTTCTGCTGAAACAGCGTGGTCTGTCGCGCCATGGATTGCTTTTTCTGCGTGAGATCGGCCTGTGCTTTCTGCACATTGGCGGCAGCGTTTGCGACCGCTGCCTGGAACGTCGCAGGATCAATCTCGAAAAGAAGATCCCCTTTCTTCACTGTCTGATTATCCGTGATGGGAATATTAATGATCGGCCCCGCCACCCGTGGTGCGATACCGACGATGTTCGCCTGAATCTGTGCATCGCGCGTCCAGGGGTGGTGCTCGTAACGGCTGAACAAGAGCCAGGCCGCGAGGCCGGCCAGAATTAAAACGACAAAGGTGATGAGATACTTCCTTGTTTTCATGGGGCAAAAAACCAACCGAGCATACAGCTAAAGAAAACAACCATCGCTATAAAGAATAATGGAAGATGCCAGACATAGCGTGTCCATCCCCTTCGCTCCATCAACACTGCCACCGCCCAGGCGATGATAAAGCCGCAGGTCCAGATCAGCATCGACCAAGGGACGAGGAAGCCCATGATATCCAACTCGGCGGTCTGTAAGGGAACTCGCATGGTAGAACCGCTATTCGTATTTCGACGATTAGCGATGGTCAATTGTGAATCATTTTAAGCGGAAAATAAAAAGCTGAATTTCTTCGTTTTTTATCGCCTTCCGCAGTGTGAAGAGTTTGCTTTGTCTTTGTGGATCTCACTGCCGAGCTACCATCCCAGTCGGGCGCGTCGCGTTTTTTCTCCGCTGTCACTGTGCCCTTATCCGATCGGCGTTTACAGTTCGGGATCAAAACGGCACTGGCCGGCCTGCTTGCCTATTACGTTACGCTGAACCTCCAGCTATACAATCCTGTCTGGTGTCTTCTCACCGTGATGATCGTGATGCTGGCTAAGTATGTGGGCGCCATTGCGGAAAAAAGCGTGTTGCGCATTATCGGCACCATCATCGGGGGAATCATCGGCGTATTACTGGTCGGAGATTATGTTGGCAATCCCCTGTTTTTTCTTACTGCCTTCGGACTGATTATTGCATATTGCACCTATCGCTTTGGAGGTACGTTTTACCCTTACGCATTTTTTCTTTGTGCGCTGACCATGATTGTTGTTGCCACGAATTCTATAAGCAATCCCAACATGGCGGCGTTTATCGCTCTGAGTCGTATTGAAGAGATCGTGATCGGCACCATGTCTGCCACATTGGTCTCTGCCATTTTCTGGCCCTATTACGCGCGCATGGATTTCCTCGATCAATCCC
>JBDSIH010000391.1:0-11677 GCA_039918055.1 Chthoniobacterales bacterium | reverse complement strand
GAAAGACGCGGAAAGTATAGGCGCGCTATTACCTAAAGATTTAGGATAAGCGATTAACCGGCAGTCACTTGCAATGAGCTGATCCAATTACGGAATCGGTCCCGCTCTCTCCAGCCCACAACTGCGACAAGGAGAAATACGCCAAAAACAACCTTTGCTTCCGGCACAGCAGCAAGCGGAACGATTTCACCCGTGCTTAGCATCATTGCTCCCGAACCAAATCCGGTAAAATCGATATTAGACAACTGCGTAGAGGTCAGACCACTCGAATTTGAACCGAAGAAAATGCTGCCAGCAGTACCTCCCTTGCTCTTTACTCCTGCTACACCCACCCAACCTTCAATGGTAAGTGTTCCATCCCAGCACACGCTGCTGCTGTTTGCAAATATCAGATCGTGCGATCCCGTTCCCAGATCAATGGTGGAACATCCGGTAAGTGTTAAGGTGCCCAGTGTATCGCTGTATCCCACTGTTGTGCCGGTGCTGAAAGTTCCTTCATGCAGGATCATGTTAACCGTATTCGCAATCTGATTATTACCGGCGAGCAAAAGCGTGCCTTCGCTGTTTACATTAATGGTGGTGCCCGTGCCTCCAATGGCATTAATGCCACTCGTTTTGGCAAGCGCAAGAGTTCCGTTACTGATGGTTACATTGCTGAAAGTGTTGCTCGCCGTTCCGGAAAGTGTTGTCTTACCAGTGCCCGCCTGGGTATAGCCGCCGTTACCGGTAATTGCGCCCGAAAGAACGGTATTTCCTGAGCCATTGGTGATAAGCGATTTACCATTTGTGGTAATTTTTCCTGAGACCGTAAATGTGCCGGTTCCATTTTGGGTAAAGTAAGTATTATCGTTAAGAGCAATGGCCGATTGAATCAGCGGAGAACCTGTACCAGTAATGTTGATGGAGGCATTAGAGCTGCCTGTATTATCCAGCTTGAGCGTATTACCCGTAATTGTGTAATTGTTCTTAGCTCCAATTACCAGGCTGCCCACGGTAACATTCTTATCGAGCGTAATCTTTATATCCGGCGTGGCGCCCGACCTTACGACTGTTGGCAAAGTGGCGGAAGACCCCACTGAATTAGGAATCGAATGAGTGCTCCAGTTGCTGGAGCTGTTCCAATTTCCATTGGCATTTAAATTCCAGACCTGAGCAGAAGCGCTTGAAAATGCTGCGCAAAAAAACGCGATACACCCTAATGTTAACACCGCATATTTTGACGGAGTTTTGAAGTGTTTCATAGGGCTCATATTTATTGCTGTAAGTATCGACCCGACATGTCTTCAAGTCAATAAGAAGCTTTGTTTTTTAGAATCAGAAAACACAGTTTAATTACTCGTTACAAATAACTTACATTTATTAATGAACTATATGAACTTATTTAGTTTTAGGTATTTTTGCTCTAAATCGAGGCGCATAGTCAGGACGGACGAATGCTCCAATTAAGAATGCCGCCCCAATAACGATGAGGAATAGAGAGAGAAACTGTCCACGCGTCATCCAGCCCGTAAGCGGGGCATCCGGTTCCCGAAAAAATTCTCCTGTAATGCGAAGGATGGCATAAAGCACAAAAAATACACCCGTCAGCGCTCCATTTGGCAGACGAATTTTGGTGCGAAGAAGCCAGAGAACAAGGAAAAGAACGATGCCTTCAAAAAATGCCTCATAAAGCTGCGATGGGTGGCGCGGATTCAGCACTTCCACCAGGAGATTCGTAATTTCAGGAGGACGATGCGTATCCATTAACGCATGGATATTGGCATAGGCGGGGTTGATGTCATACGCGCGCTGGAGAACAGATTGCAGCTTTTCCGCCGGGTAAGCGGGATCCTCAAGTTCTCTCGGAAACTGCATCGCCCACGCCACATTATTCGTAATGCGACCGTAAAGTTCTCCATTAATAAAATTGGCCATACGGCCCAGGAAAAGACCGATGGGAGCCACGACAACGAGGTTATCACCAATATTGAGCCAGGATACCCGGTGGATCCGTGCATACACCAGAGTGTAAATGATAAGGCCGATCATCCCGCCATGACTTGACATCCCACCTTCATAGACCCGGAAAAAACTCAACGGATCATGAAGCAACTGATCCCGATCATAAAAAATCATGTAGCCAACACGTCCTCCCAGCAGGACTCCAAACATCGCTCCCCAGATGATAAAATCCGACACCTGATCTACGCGAAGATCGCTGTACCCCTCGCGGGCCAACTTGCGATAAACAAACGTACCCAGAAGAAACGCCATGACATAGGCAAGCCCGTACCACCTCAGGCCAAAATTCTCCGTAAACTGAATGATAAAGGGACTGAGGTTATGGACGTAATAAGCCAACATGCTCTGCCCTCATTAGAGACGAGAGCGGAAGTTGCCAAGCGGCTTTTGCTATTCCTCAATTCCCTATGCCGATAATGCAGATTGTTTTTGACAGATTGGAGGCGGAAATCTTTCTTAGATAAATACATGAAGCCCTCCCTTATCGCGATTGTTCTGCTTACGGCTGGTTTATGCTCGTGCACCACGCTCTCCAACCGGCGGGATATGTATTCCCCTCAAGTCGTGAGAGGCCCCTACACACGGATGCTTGAAACCGGATCTTATAAAAAGCATACCCGCACCGTAATCACTACCACCACGACGACCACTTCGGACGGCAAGACCATCATTAAAGCGCGCCAATAGGGCGAAAGCCTGCCTGTAGCCGGATAATTATAACAGCGACGGAGCCGAAGCACGATAGAGCGATTTACCGCGGACAAATGTCTCGACTATCGCATTTAGTCCCCCCCGATAAATCAGCAGCGAGAGAATATCTTCCGCGCGCATGTCCGCATCGAAATTCAGCGCACGGCCATATGGAAGAACTGCCGCAAGATCCATGGCGATGATGTCCGCTTCCTTGCCAACATCAAGCGTGCCAAGAATATTCCCCTTACCGAGTGCTTCCGCGCCTCCCTGTGTAGCCATGTAAAAAACATCTCCCCCTGACGGAATACGGATACCAGGCTTGTAAAAGGACCGTGCCTTCTGTGACTCAATGGCAGAACGCATCACCTGCCAGAGATTCAACTCCGGCCCCGCCCCCACATCGGATCCCAGACCCACTCGCAGACCTGCATTCTGAAGACGATCCAGCGGCATAATTCCGTTATTGAGGAATAAATTGGAAGTCGGACAATGGACGACGACACATTTTGAGGCGGCGAGCATTTCGACTTCATGATCGTTGAGATGGATGCAATGGCCGAAAAGCGTGCTCTCCGTTAAAATGCCTGCCTGCCGATACACATCGGCACACGTTGTCGCGCCGGGAAACCTGCTTTTTACGGTTTCGATTTCCGCGTGATTTTCGGAAAGATGTGTCTGAAGATAAGCGCCATACTTATTTGCCAGACCCGCCGCGCCCTGCATGAGTTCCATCGTGCATCCCGCAGCAAACCGTGGACTAAAGGCATATTCAATACGCCCGTCACCGGCTTTATGCCACTTACGGCAAAGTCGTTCGCTTTCCTCCAGGGAACTGCCGGTACGCGCTTCGTGAGGCATTGAGGAACGCCGCCCACATCCATCATCATCTTGCCCATGATGACGCGTATGCCACTTTTTTCTGCGGCATCAAATGCGGCATTGCAGGCTCCTTCATGGATGGTGGTATAAACCGCCGCCGAAGTGGTGCCATGCCGTGCGAGCTGATGAAAAAATGCTGTCGCCTCGCGCTTTGCCGTTGCCGCCGTAAACTCTTTTTCACGGGGAAAAATATTCCGTTGTCGCCAGGAATCCACTGTCATCGCCTCCCGAGCCACCACGGAATATTGCGGAAGATGAGCGTGGAGATCGATCAACCCAGGAAGGATGACCGTCTGCGGAGTATGCATCCATCGGATGGCACTGGTTCGAGGTTTTTGCGAAAGCTCACTGAAGCTTCCATACTCGGCAATGTGGGAGCCATCGAGAATCAATGCCCCATCACGCAGACACCGCACCTTTCCCGGGGCCGGTGCATCAATCAGGATTCCGCGAATACCAATCGCTTTTTCTTCGATCATCGCGGATACCGTGCATTTTTTCGGCAGCCCGCGAAATGAAAATTTACGCAGGGTTTAATTTGGCAACTGAGTGACCGGAAGGCGAAAAAGGAAGCCCGCCCCCTGACCTGGCGTGCTTTCCAGGGATACCTCTCCGCCATGGGCGAGGATGATGTTTTTAACAATGGAAAGGCCAAGTCCCGTACCGCCTGCGTCGCGCGAGCGGTCTTTATGCACGCGATAAAAGCGCTCGAAGATATGCGGCTGATCATCCAGGGGAATGCCCGGTCCGTTATCCTGAATGCAGATCGTTACAAAATTCCCCTCACGCCTGGAGCTGATGGTGATTGCGGGCATTTCGCGCGCACCGTACTGCAGGGCATTCGTCAATAGATTAACGTAAACCTGTTCGATGCGCCGCGCATCGGCTTCGACAATGCTTTCTTCCTTGGAAAACTCGACCTTCACTTCTGCGTTCCGCTCCCGGATGGAGGGCTCGAGCTGCTCAATGGCATGATCGAGCGCAAGACGCAGGTTTACCGGTTCGAAATTCAATGGCGCAGAGCGGTACTCGAGCCTGGATATGGTCAGCAGATCATCGATGAGAAGGTTCATTCGCTGTGTGTGCTTGTGCATTACGCGAAGAGCTTTTTCCGCCAGCGGGCGATCATCCAGCGCTCCGTCGGAAAGTGTTTCGATATAGCCATGAATAATGGAAAGCGGCGTGCGGAATTCATGCGAAACATTTGCCACAAACTCCTTGCGGACCGTTTCCAGATTTTTCACTTCCGTAATGTCATGAAACACCGCAACCGCCCCGATGGCTTTAGAGCCTGAATTGGGGGTTAAGGCCATGGAGGACACTTCGAAATAGCGCATGGTGGTACGCCCACCCTGCCGGTGCTCGTATCCCATTTCCATGCGTTGCGGCACATTTTTTTCCACCGCTTCCAGAATTGCCTGCTGAATTTCATGCCGGCGGAAAACTTCAATCACCGTTCGGTTAATGGGAGATTGCGCCAACCCGAACATCTGCTCCACGGATTCATTGACGAGGCGGATGCGAAGGTCGCTGTCCACAATCAGGACGCCCTCGATCATACTGCTTAAAATGGCACGCAGATTGAACCCCTCATCAGCCAATTGTCTCACCTGCTCACGAAGCAGGTCGGATATCTTATGAATATCTCCCGCCGTATTTCGAAAACTCGGCAAGGCGGCACCCATGACGATGGGCCGGAAATCTCCGTTCGCAAGGCGGTGTATCGCCATGCGCATCTCGCTATAAGGACGGTGAATCCGCTGGTAGTAGACGACTCCAATTACCGCAACGACGACAAGGACAAGAAAAACAACAAAAAATAACATCAAGCAATTGCTATTGGGTTAAAACGATACCCTTCTCCCCGCACGGTTTCCAGACGATTGGCGTGTACACCCAGCTTTTCGCGCAATCTGCGCATATGGGTATCTACCGTGCGCGTATCAATACTGTTCTGGTAGCCCCATACATCATAAAGCAGAGTTTCCCGGGACTGCGTTCTTCCGCGCCGTTCGATAAGCAAAGTCAGCAATTTAAATTCCGTGGTGGTCAGCTCGAGGCGCTTGTTTGAAAGACGAATTTCGAAACTGCCTTTATCAACAAGGAATTCATCCACTTCAATTTCATCCGTGCGGATAGAAGACCGTATGCGCCGCAGCACTCCCTGCACCCGCAAAATAAGCTCACGCGGACTGAACGGCTTGGTCATGTAATCATCCGCACCCATTTCCAGCCCGGCTACCCGTTCCTGAGGCTGCCCTTTGGCCGTAAGCATGATAACGGGAATTTGCGCGGTATCCGCGTTTTGTTTCAGCGCCTTGCACACTTCATTGCCATTCATTTTTGGCATCATGAGATCGAGAACAATGACATCGGGGCGCCGCTCCTGCGCGGTCTTCAACCCCTCCTGGCCGTCCTTCGCGATTAAAACGGCAAATCCTGCGCGGTTTAAATTATAGCGCAATAAATCGACAACATCCGATTCGTCCTCAATTACTAAAACCGTATCCTGCATAGCAATCGCACCGTAACCAGACTGGGAGGGGGCAGCAAGCCCCTCAAAAGATTCAGGCCGCTTCCACCACTCAGAAAAACAAAGAAACTGAGAGATGTGCGGCCTGATCTATGTATTGCCTTAACCTGTTTATTTAGACCGCAGTCCTTTGAATTTGTTCAAAATATATAATAATGAAATTATAAATTACTCACTATAAGGCATTTATGATTCATATTAATTTTAACTGATTTCGAAATTTGCCTTAAACCATTGGGGACTTCACGCCGAAAACAGAAGACCTGAATTTCTCTTCAAAGCCTATGTAACAAATTCGTAACATGCCGCGTTGCCATGCATTCCAATGTGGAAAATACCCTTATCAGGGCGAATTAAATTTCCCGAGCACCTGGCGGAGCGGGGCGCGGATCAGGAAGCGCATCCTGAAGCGGCCAATCAATTCCGAAGTACTTTGCCAACACCTCACGGAATTTTTCCGCCGTTTTTATTTCCATCACCGTCTTCTCGCTAATCCCGCGTATTTTGAGTTCATTTCCGAAAAACAAAAAGCGCTTGTCCGCAGTCGCCATACTGCAGAGCGCTGTATGGGTGAACATGGAATCCGACGACTTCGAGGTGAAAAAATTCATCACCTGGTAATCCGACGGCAAAAACAGATCGAGAGAAAAGGCATACAATACCCGCCAGTGGTTTCCGAGTGCATGCTCGAGGCGGTAGCCATACACGTCATCGGTCACAAATCGGAAACGGTCGAACGTTTGTTCCGTTTCTTTATCGAGATCAAAAACGAGGGGCTCCAGCAGCCCATTTCCGCCAAATCCAACATCTGCTATCCAGCGCTGGCCATCAATTTCAACAAGCGTGATCTGATGCGTTCGCGGGGCAAAGTGTCCGGGTTTTATCATGACCCGCGCGGCAAGCGACCGGATGGAATACCCAAACGCACGGAGCGCCAGAACAAACAGGCCATTTAGTTCGAAGCAATATCCACCACGCCGGTGATGGACCATTTTTGCCACAAGCGATTCCTGATCAATCCTGACGGCCCTACCCGTCAGCGGATCAAGATTTTCAAATGGAATACTGAATACCTGCGCGCGATGCAGAGCGCACAGCGTTTCGGCCGTGGGCTCCCGCGATCCCCGGTAACCCACGCGCTCAAGATAGCGATCAAGCGGAAATGTAAATTCCGGGGCTTCGGTCATTTATTAAAAATCTTCCCCACGATCCATATGGCGAAGAAGACAAGAGCTACCACCCACAGCAGGTGCAGGAATACACTGGTAATGGCAAACATCACTTTTGCCACGATCCAGACGACAAGCATGAGAACGGCCAAAAGGGCAAAAATATTCATAGGGATATTCTTCTTCAGAGTAGGGTCCCTGTCCAGCCTTCCCGGAGAACCATTGGATTGCCATTTTCCACAAACCCGCTAAATTTTTGTCTCATGCGATTTAAATCTTTCCGTCTGTTTTATGCCGCCCTAGGTATTGCGGCAATCACCCTACCCAATCTTCTTATGGCACAATCCGCGATCGAACAAGGCGACCAGTTTCTCAAAGCAAAAGCAAAAGAACACGGCGTAAAGACCCTCCCCAGTGGCCTCGAATATAAAATCGTCACCGAAGGAAAAGGCAAACGCCCCGCTTCTTCGGATGTTGTTTCAGTACACTACCGCGGCACGCTTATTAACGGCACGGAGTTCGACAGCTCTTATAAGAGAAATGAGCCTGCCCAATTTCCTCTCGATCGCGTCATCAAGGGATGGACGGAAGGCATTCCTCTGATCAAAGAAGGCGGAAAAATCATTCTATATATCCCGCCAAATCTGGCCTACGGGGAAAGAGGCGCTGGTGCGGATATCGGACCAAATGAAACGCTAATTTTCGAAGTGGAACTGCTGAAGGTCCTCTAAGCTAAGAAAGCGCTACCATGGGACGCCAATGGCTACAGGCAAAACGCGACGTCGCGAACCTTAAAAAAGGTCTGGCCGTCACGAAGCTCGTGAAGGAAATCATGGTCGCCGCCAAGCATGGTGGCGCGGATCCCAATGGCAATCCCCGCCTGTTTGCCGCCATTGAAAAAGCACGCAGGCAGAGCGTGACCCGTGATGTTATTGAACGCGCAGTTAACAAGGGCGCGGGCATTGGCGCGGACAAGCTCATCATGGACCATGTGGTCTTTGAAGGCTACGCTCCGCACAAGGTCCCCGTTATCGTGGAGGTTCTCACAGATAACAACAACCGCACCGCACCTGAAATTCGCGTTCTTTTCAAACGCGGGCAACTCGGTGCACCTGGAAGTAACAAGTTTTTGTTCGATCATGTCGGCCTGGTGGAAGCTTATCATCCTGAGACGGAAAAAGACCGGGAGGAAGCCGCCATCGAAGCCGGGGCAAATGAAGTGGAAGCACTCGCGCATTCCCAGAATGACGATATTCCCGAAGGAAGCAGTGGTGCGCGGTTTATTACCGAACGGCCTTCCGTGCATTCCGTTTCCCAATGGCTGACTGCGAACGGCTGGACAGTCGTCACGAGTGAATTTGGTTACACGGCCAAACAATTTCCCACCCTTACCGATGAGCAGAAAGCCGAAGCCGGAGAGTTTCTGCAATCGCTGGAAGATCACGACGACGTTCACCGCGTCTGGGCTGCATTAAGCTAATATTCCGTGCCCGTCCTCCAGATAAATCATCTTACCAAACGGTACGGCTCGCTATGCGCGCTCAATGATCTGGATTTGACGATCGAAGCCGGACAGGTCTTTGGTTTACTCGGCCCCAATGGCAGTGGGAAAACGACGCTGCTCGCCATCATCCTCGACGTCATTCACTCGAATGGGGGAACTTTTCAATGGTTCGATGGAAAATATGGTGACAATCCCCGCCGCCACATCGGTGCCCTGTTGGAAACGCCAAATTTTTATCCCTACTTAAATGCCGATCAAAATCTGAATCTGATCGCGACAATCAAACAGGTGAAAAATCCTCCGCTGGATGAATTGCTCGAGCTGGTTCAGCTAAAGGACAGACGTCGCTCTGCCTTCAGAAGCTATTCGCTTGGAATGAAGCAGAGACTGGCACTGGCGGCATGCCTTATCGGTGATCCCCATGTCCTGATTCTCGATGAACCCACCAACGGACTTGATCCCGAAGGCATGATCGAAGTACGGCATATCATCCAGAAAATCGCCGCACAGGGAAAAACCATCATCCTCGCCAGCCACATGCTCGACGAAGTGGAAAAAATCTGTTCGCACGTTGCCATTATTAAAAAAGGAAAGCGCCTCGCCACCGGCGAAGTGGGCTCCATTCTTAACAAGCAGCCCACCGTGGAGCTCTCCTGCGCGGAAAGCGACACGGAGAAACTTCGCCTCCTTCTCGAAAATAATTTATTGGTAAGCCAACTGAACCTTAAGGCCGGACGCTTCACCCTTGAGTTAAGAGAAGGCCATCAGCCCGGTGAGCTTAATCAGCTGGCTTTCGAAAACGGAATCCTTCTTCAGCACCTGGTCAGCAAGCCAAGAAGTCTCGAAATGGAATTTCTGGAGATTACCCGCTCATGAACCCCTTCCATTTATTGCACCTGGAGTGGAAAAAATTTGCTCCTAATGGCACGTTCCGGATACTCGCCCTTTTTTATGTCGTCTTTTATATCCTCTCCACGTGGCTGACCTTTCTTATCGGCCAGCACAGCACTTTCTCTTTCCATGGAGCCTCCATCAATCCCGCGGCCGATCTTTTCACCTTTCCCCGCCTGTGGGAACTCATCGCATACATCGGCAGCTGGCTGAATCTGCTCGTTCTTGGTTTGATGGGCGTTTTTCTGATGACTCTTGAACTGAATAACCGCACCCTTCGTCAGAATGTGATTTCCGGACTAAGCCGCAGTGAAGTATTTGTGGGGAAAATCAGTGCCGTCATCGCGATCGCGGTTGTAGCAACGTGCTGCTATCTTCTGCTCGGCGCAGTCAGCGGCGGACTGACATCAACGTCGATTACTCTTGGCACTGCACTGCCCGCTCCGGATGGCATCCTTCGTTACTTCGTGCAGAGCACGGGCTATCTCTTGTTGGGATTATTGATCGGCCTGTTCATTCGGCAGACCGCCCTCGCCACGATTGTCTATGTGATCTTCTTTTTTATAGAATTTATTTTCAGCCAGATTGTTTACTGGACGATTTGGAAGAGCCGTGCCGTATTCCTTTTGCCCGCCCACGTCCTTAGCAATCTGATTCATTTCCCGGTTCCAAAAATGGTCAATAATCTTGTTGGCTCGCAGACTATGGCGGGTCCGACTTCTGATATGGGCTGGATTTTCGCCACAGGCTATATCGTTGTCTTTGCAGGTCTGATATTCTGGCGCCTGAGAAAAATCGACCTGTAGGCTACTACTTCCACTCCAGCAGGGTTCCTGCCGGAAGCTGATGCGCCGCGCGCATAATATCCCAGTTGGTTAACTGAAACCCGCCGAGACTTAATTCTTTATTCATGTGGTCAGGGGCACTCGTCCCGTGCAATCCATAGGGCAGTGGCTCCTTGCTGTCTGATTTCTCAAGATTGATCCACAGAATGCCAACAGGATTTCTTGGTCCTGCAGGCAAATACTGCTTCGCGGACAAAGCCGGGCCGGAATCCACATGCACAGGCTGCGGGTTGGGATTAATATAAAAAGGACTGGTCTTTGGCGGTGCCTTTTTCTCCCGGTCTTCCTGAAGTGTGGAGAGTCGTGGGCGCGGGATCGCGTCAAGAATTCTCCAGAAGCCGGTTCCTCGTAATCCAGGGCGTGCGGGAGCCAGTGGCATTACCGATACCAGCTTGCCGCTTCGGTAAATTTCCAGACGCGTCAATCCCACCACGGAAGCCGTCACCGGCTGCTGCGGGTCAGCCTGGGGCTGCAGCGGATTTACAAAGGCTTTCTCAATTTCAAAAGGAATAACATTCGGCACGCGAAACTCCGCACCGACCACCGGCCGCGGTGGAAGCTTACTGTTCAAAAGACGCAAATAAGCGGCATCGCAGTGAAACCGTTCCGCCACAAAGGCCCATGGCGTACGATACGCGAGCATCTGGCTGGAAATTCTTTGCTCATAGGTCAGTGGTGCTGGGCGAAAATCATGCGCAGCAGCAGTCTTTGCCTTTGTGGGATGCTTTCCACGTGCCGCAGGTGCGGGCTGCTTGCTGGAATCCGCTTTCTCCGCTCTTGGCAGCTCAATAAATCGGAAATCATCTTCCTTTAAGGTGTATTGCGTAAATGCATCCGGCACCGTCGCATGGACTTTCGTCATAAGCGCCTGTTGATCCTTCGCATCCTCATGTGAGCCTTCATAAAGCATTACCGTTTGCGAAAGAATTGCCGGATTTGGCTTTCCGCTGATCGGGCCGCTTGAAAATTGCTGACGATCCAGAAATACCTGAAGCTTCACCGCTTCGATTTCGGCATCATTTACCACCGCAGGCTTCGCGTGTGCTTTTGTTGCCTTTACAGGTACGGGAGTGGCCGCAGCGGTCGGCACCGGAGTCAGCGTCTGAATTTCCGCACGGGATGGAATGCGCAGTTGCTGACCCGCGAAAATTTTATTGTCAGC
>JBDSIH010000390.1:0-4734 GCA_039918055.1 Chthoniobacterales bacterium | reverse complement strand
GCATTCATCGAACTTGAAGAAGGCATCGATGGAATGGTCCACGTGTCTGACCTTAGCTGGACACGCAAGATCAATCACCCGAATGAAATTCTGAAGAAGAGTGATGACATTGAAGCCGTCGTTATCGATATCGATAAGGCCAATCAGCGTATCAGCCTTGGAATTAAGCAGCTCGAATCCGATCCTTGGAAGGAAATCGACTCCAAGTTCAAGATGGGCGACCTTGTCAAAGGAACCGTCACGAAGATCGCCAGCTTTGGCGCCTTCATTCAGCTTGCCGAAGAAATCGATGGACTCGTCCACATTTCCCAGATCAGCGAAGACCACGTCGAGAAGGTCAAAGACGTTCTCAAAGTCGGTCAGGAAGTCGAAGCACGCGTTATCAAGGTCGACAAGCTTGAGCGCCGCATCGGTCTCTCGATCAAGGCAGCGAATTACAGCGAAGAAGCCCTTCGCCGTGAATCTGAAGCCTTCGATACCCTTCGCCCCGGCGAGGATATGGTCGGACTTGATCAGGCATTCCAGTTTGCACAGGAAGAATATCGCCCTGGCGAATCCAAAAATAAGGAGTAAGTTCTTCTGAACAATCAGAAGCAAATTACAATTATGGCAAAAGTAGAAATTACAGCGTATCTCAAGACCCAGTGTGGATGGAGCAACGGCATTCGTGCCGCTCTCTCTAAACATGGCTTGGAATACACCGAAAAGGACATCATCAAGAATCCCGAGTATCGCTGGGAAATGGAACAGCGCAGTGGTCAGCCCCTCTCCCCTTGTGTAGAGGTCAATGGCACGATCCTGCCTGACATCAGCGGCGAAGAGCTCGAGCAATACCTGATTGAAAACAACCTTGTAGGCAACACGTCTGCGACAACGGATGTTCCGCTGAATGCCCCGTGCTCAGACGAGCAGCACGCAGAGCAACATGCGGCCATGATTAAGATGAAGCTCTAATCGGCTTCTCCCTTAAAACAATAAACATTTAAAGCCCGCCGGTGAAAACTGGCGGGCTTTTTATTGCTCTATCATCTGAGCGGCCTGCTTGAGTTGCTCCTGACTGCCGAGAAGAAGAACCTGGTCGCCACAGGCCAGCATTTCATCTGCGCCGGGATTGATGATGCTGCGCCCTTCCCGTTCGATGGCGACGATGCTTGCCCCGCTTACCGTGCGGATTCCGAGATCTCTGATTCGCATTCCGGCAACCTTGGATGCCGTATGCACCGGCGCAGTCAAAAGCTCCACTCCCTTTAAAATCGTCGGAAGGGCGTGTTCCACCTCCGTGGTTGTGGAGGAGCTGGAAAAGGTATCCAGCAGCGCCCATTCCGCCTTTGCATGAATTCGCACAAAATCCCGGCGGAAGAGCCACACCATGAGCAGCAAAATGGCTCCGAGGAATAAAAAGACATTCCACGTCGGCAGCAACGGGGAACTTACCATGGCAACCAACAATACAAGCCCCGCAACGGAAATCGTAAATGCGACCCGCGAAATCAAACCGCGGAAAAAATGGGTATTCTTACCCGCAACGGCAGGACTTACACTCATCTCTGAAACAAGCATGCAGATAGCCTGTAGCTTGCGAACAGCCGCTATCAGCATCGGAAGGCTAAGTATCATGGCAATCAGCCATAGAAGTTCATCCAGGTGCGCACCGGCATAGGGTAGAATCGAAAGCCAGGTCGGATGCCGGCTCGCCAAAAAAGCAGCGACGATAAAAACTGCAATGACGAGAATGATATTCATCCCGACCTGGATGGCACACTTTCGCAGGATCACCCATGCGCGGCTCTTGCGGCTGTCGCTTCCCAGTGCGCCTACCCATTTCGTATACGCATCCAGATATTGAAACCATACCTTCGGGGTCTTGCGCTCCAGAAAATGCACCACCGCATCGGAATTACTTATGAGATACGGTGTCGTAAATGTGGTGATTGCAGATACCGCGACCACGATGGGGTAAAGAAAATCACTCGTCACACCGAGAGCCAGACCCATGCCCGCTATAATAAAGGAAAACTCGCCGATCTGGGAAAGCCCCATACCAATACGTAAGGAAGACCTGCGTTCGTTTCCTCCAACAAATGCTCCCAGCGAACAGGAACTTACTTTTCCCACAATAACCACGATGGATATCACCGCGATCGGCAGTGCGTACTTTACGAGAAGAAACGGATTGATCAGCAAACCGATTGAAACGAAAAATACCGCACTGAAAAGATCTTTGATGGGCTCCACCAGATGTTCAATTTGTCGAATCTGACGCGCTTCGGCAATGATCGCTCCGATCAAAAATGCACCGAGTGCCACGCTGTATTCGAGCTTCACCGCGAGAAAGGAAACCCCGAAGCAAAGACCCATTACGGTCACCAGCAGCATCTCCTTGCTTTTAAATTTGCTGACATAATCCAGCAAACGGGGAACAAGAATCAGCCCCATGACGAGCAGCGTGACCAGAAAGGCGCTGAGCTTTACCAGTGTGGTGGCCACCTCTTTCACCTGAAAAGCTCCCGTCGTCGCAAATCCCGATAACAGCGCAATCATCACCACCGCAAGAATATCCTCAATGATCAGAACGCCGAAAATCTGCTGTGCGAATTTTTCACGCGTCTTCCCCATTCCCTGCAGTGCCTTGATGATAATCGTCGTCGATGAAACCGAAAGAATCGCACCCAGGAAAATACAGTCCATTTCCTTCCAGCCAAAGGCGCGGCCAATCTCGTAGCCCAGCCACACCATGGCGATGATTTCAAACGCGGCCGCAATGAATGCGGTGGCTCCCACCGTCTTTAACTTTCGAAGGCTGAATTCCAAACCCAGGGAAAACATCAGGAAGATGATACCGAGTTCGGAAAGCGTCGTTATCGTATCCGCATTGCTTATGAGCTGAAATGGGGGCGTGTGCGGCCCGATAATCACTCCCGCAAGAATATACCCCAATACCACCGGCTGCTTCAACCGGTGAAAGATAATCGTGACGATGCCCGCCACAATCATGACCACCGCCAGATCCTGAAGAAAGTTGAGGTGGTGCATGTGCTATTCGAAAAACTACTTTTTCAGCTTCTCGACGAATTTCACAAATCCCTCTGCCTGACTCCGCAAACGTTCGCGCAAAATCGGATCATTCAGAAGGCCCTGCTCCCCCATTACACTATTAATCGTCGGCATGAATACGCGCTCAGGAAAAATATATGCCAACCGGTAACCAAAAATTAATTGAAGTTGCTCCACGGGACGCAGTGCGCCCCACATACCCGCCGCAAGGCCTGTAAAAGCGATGGGACGATTTTCAAAACTTTCCGGAAATGGAAGCATATCGATAAAATATTTCAGGATACCTGGGATACTTCCGTTGTATTCCGGCGTCACAATATGCACGCCGTCTGATGCAAGAATGGCATCGGTAAAGCGCGCGAAGGACGCCGGCTTTTCCGCATAGCTCGCGGGATTAAAAATTTCCGGTGGCAGGTCCGCCAGATCCAGAACTTCCACAGGATTGCCAATCTCACGATAGATTGCCTCCAACTCCGCAGTAACTTTACGAGTATTGCTGTTTGGACGATTTGTTCCGGAAAGGAGTACGATGCGCATTTGCCAAGAATGGCAGAGCCCTGGATAGATGGCAAACTCCCGCGAAAGAATTTACAGAGTCGTAATTACTTCGGCTTGCGCATCATCCAGTAGACCTCGCCGGGCCATCCTGGGAACATCGCTCCAAAAGCGATATTAAACCGCATCCATGCTGCGTGATTCTCCATCCAGCTTCCCTTGCTGCGCATGAAAAATGCACCGGTAATAAATTCCGTTTCCAGCCCGGCCTGATTACCCATCTTTTTTACACGTTCGGGTGAAAAGACACTGACATGCCCCATGGGCTTTGCTGTTTTACGCACCTGAGCCTGCCGGGTCTTTACAAGAAAATCAGGAATCACCGGAAAACCTCCGATTACCGAACCTCCGGGACGCAGCACTTTGGCGATCATACGCATTGCCGCTTCGGGATCGAAGAGGTGCTCAAGAACGTGAAGCAGGATGACGGTATCATATTGACGATCCAACGGAAGATCGCCTTTTTCGAGATCCGCCACGACGAAATCATTGTATCCCGCCTTCTCAAGCTTTTCGCGCTTGATGATGGCGTCCACCGCTGTCCAGCTACTCCAGGAAACAGGATTATTGGTCAGCGCTTTCGCCGATTCCGCAAACTGCAGCATTTGACCAGTATCGACTCCGATTTCGCAGACATCAATTGGCGCACCCTTACGTTCAAACTCCTCGCGCATCAGATGGTAGCCATACCAGTAACGCAGAAGACGAATCGGGTAGCGCACCGTCTTTGCCTCCTTGGAAATGCCAAAGGCCTTGGAGCGGATCACATCATTCCCATCAAGGAACGAAATATCCCATTCAGTCTGTTTAAAAGTCGTGCTCAAGCAGCGCGGAGTCTCTCCCGATTTGGAAGAAACGTCAACCCTCCGGAAGTTTAAAAATCTTCCGGAAAGCGTTAAAAAGCGTCGTATTGGCCCAGACCTGTACGAAGTTCGGGATTGGAGGGAAGAAGCGGCAATCCGTCGTCGTTTTCTTCCTCGTCATCCTCTTTCTTTTTTGCCTGTTCCTTACCCATGGTAAGCTCTTCCTGCGGAGAAATGGGTTTCAGCTCTTCTTTTTCTTCGTTTTGTGAGGATGGAGGTTTTTCGCTCATAATGATAATTACTAAAGCTAGTGTAAACCTCC